>NZ_JAMYMD010000028.1:0-76564 GCF_040318335.1 Mesorhizobium sp. M1182 | reverse complement strand
TAGAAGGTCCTGTCGATCTCGACATGGTAGTCGGGATGCACCTTGGCCGATTTCCACTCCGCATATTCGAACGGCGCCGGCGGCAGCGGCGCCAGAGCCGACCGCTCGATCTCCTCGAACAGTTCGCGGCGGCTTTTGCCGACATGGCGCATGGGGCGGTTGTTGAGATCCTCCAGCAACCCCGCGATTGCGGCGTTGAGATCGCCGAGACTGAAGAAGCGCCGGTTGCGCAGCCGGGCCAGGACCCAGCGCTCGACGATCAGCACCGCGCCCCTCGACCTTGCCCTTGTCGAGCGGCTTGCGGCTGCGGGTCGGCAGGATCGTCGTGTCGTAATGTTCGGCCATGGCGGCGAAGGTCTGGTTGAGCGTCGGCTCGAACCACAGCGCCTTGGCGACGCCGGCCTTCAGATTGTCGCAGACGATCGCCTTCGTTACCCCGCCGAAGAAGGCGAGTGCCCGGCACTGGCCCTCGATCCAGTCCGGCAGCTTCTGGCTGAAGCTGGCATGGGCGAAGGTGAAGGACGAGGCGCCCAGCACCGCAACGAAGATCTGAGCCTGGTAGATGACGCCAGTATCGGGATCAACGACGGGCACGGTGTGGCCCGCATAGTCGGTCTGCATCACTGCGCCCGCCTCGTGGCGGTTGCGGAACGTTGCGCTCGCCCGGCCCTGGAAAGCGCCGAACCGGTCGCAAAACCACGTGTAGCCATAACCATCGGGATGCGCCGCACGGTATTCCTGCCACAACAGCGTCAGCGTCACGCCCTTGGGCTTCAACTCGCGCGCGATCATCGCCCAATCGGGCTCGTCCATATCCTGCGGCGGACGGCCAACCCGGCGAAACAGAAGCCTCTCAAGCGATACGTCATTGTCACAGCCCGGCGGAAGCGGCCAGTCCGAGATGCCAGCCTCACGCGCCCGCAACAGATAGGTCGAAACCGAAGTCTTGCTGATCTTCAGCCGTTCCGACACCGCACGCACCGAGAGGCCTTGCTCATGCGTCAGGCGCAGGATTGATCGTAGGTCTTTCACTGTCGTTCGTCTCGCTTGCTTTGAAACCACGAGCTCGGGTTCTTGACCAAAAGCCCCAGGTTGAAGATTCGGGATACGCCTCGATGATGCTGCCCTACGCCTAAAGAGGGTATTTTGGTGTACGGCTTTCCTGGCGTAAGGTTAAAAAAAGAAAACTGTACGGTTGGCGCATGGAGCACCTAATCGACGCGTGTAACCAATCGCGCCGGGTGAGAAGCGATGATGACAAGGCAATCTTTCGTAACCGTGCTTGTCGGGCCAAGCGAGTTACTTCGAGAAGGTGTTAGTCGAATCCTGAATGAAGAAGATTTTCGCGTTCTTTTCTCTACGGTTTCTGTTAACGATCTTCTGCAAAAGCCGTTACCGCATCACCGGTCGATCTTGCTAATCATAGATATCGGCGGTGCTGATGCGGAAGCTGAATTCGCGCAGATTGCTGAGTTTAAGGCGATTTACCCAGCCAGCCATGTCGTTGCGCTAGCTGATCACTGTCGCACGACCGATATAGTCTCAGCCTTTCGTGCGGGGGCTGACGGGTATCTGACAAAGATCGCTGCTTACGACACCTTCATCAAAGCCCTCGAATTGGTTATGGTTGGGCAAACGGTACTACCTGCGGAAACTTCGATGATTATTCAAGATATAAGGCAAGGTTCGAAAGATGAACCGATAGCTTATGAGTTACCAAAGGTGGAAAGTAAAGTGGAGAGTAGCGATCAAGAACTGGTAATTTTGTCGAATCGCGAAAACTGTATTCTGTGCCGCTTGATCCAAGGGGAGTCAAACAAAGCGATCGCGCGCCAAATCAACATTGCCGAAGCTACGGTGAAGGTACACGTCAAAGCCATACTTAGAAAGATTCGAGTCCGCAACCGAACACAGGCTGCAGTTTGGGCGATGAATCATGGTATGCTTACTCCACCGACTGGCAACGGCGCGCCGGGGAACGATACGGTGGTACCTCAGGAATCTCACCATCGGCATGATCTACTTGAAGCAAAAAATGCATACCTCGTTTTCGACAATCGTCCTCCTATCTGACCTGCGACAGAGCTTCGTTTTGGCTGGTGCATTCACTTTCCGAAGCCTCGTTCCCGATCAAGGGCCAGCACAAGATTTTCGATACGATCGAGGTCTGGCTAGACAGCAGTTCAGCTGCCGATTCCGCCCTTGGACGTTCAGCAATAGAATGCGGCTGCGGGACTCACGCAAGTTGGGAAGTGTTACGCTTGGGCGCTTGGGCTCACTACTCAGCCAGAGTTCCTTCTGCGAGAAGGTCGTTGACCTTGCAGGCGACTTCCGTGCGGTTGGTCGCCTTTAGTTTCTTCATGATATTGCGGATGTGGACCTTCACCGTGCTTTCGCGTAAATTCAGTTCGTGGGCGATCATCTTGTTCGCCTTGCCGCGCCGGAGCGCTTGCGCAACCTCGGCCTGCCTAAGCGTGAACATGCCTGCCAAAGGCTGCGTGTCGCGGCTGCCCGAATCTATCAGGTGCCGCATAGCAATGACACTGCTCGCCGGCACGAAGATGCCTCCCGCTGCCGCAAGGTTGATGGCCTCGACGCAGACATTGATTGCAACAGAGGTCGGAATGTAACCGCGTGCACCGCATTCGAGAGCGGTCAGTATCTGGGCAAGGTCTTCGGTGTCGGCCAGGACGACCACAGGGACTGATTTGAACTCGCCCGAAATATGCCTGATCTCGTCAGCGATGCCACGATCGGTGACCTTCCGACTGCCAAGGTTGAAGAGTATGGCTGCAAGGGGAGGGGCCGATCTCTTTCTGACGCGCCATTCCTCGACGGACGCCAAGGCGGCGACATCCATGCCGAGTTCGTGGTCCACGAGAGCCGATGCGAGACACTCGCGGTCCAGAGCCCTTCCGTCCAAGATGAGGAGGCATTCCCTGCCTGTCTGCCCTTGGTCGATTCCCGGCCCGCCGGACGGAACTTCTGACTGACTGGCCGAATTACAATTGTGCAGTCCTGCCGTGGCACCCATGTCAATACTCCCTCTTTCCCACACAAGCCGTCTTGCGCTGGCCGACATGATTTCCGCATTCTCTCGCAGTGAAAGTTTGGTACTGCGCGTTTTGAAGGGTCGAGACTCGATTACCCCATTTGCGTCGTTGTCAGTTCCCCAACCCCCAGTGATACCCAGCGTGGGGTAAGTGTAGGGGTTATTTATAAGCAGTCTCTAACATAGATTGCTTTTTTGGTAATTTTCAGGGAACCGATGCCAAGCTGGACCCAAAGGGCTGGATTCTGTGCGAAAGGCGCATGCATTGGACACCCAGCCATCTTCAGCCCAGCAGACAGCCGAATCTGGATCAGCGTGTGCCTCCGACATTTCATCGGCAGACCAGAACCGCCGAAAGTGCCGTTGACATTGTCGGGGGACAGTGCTGGCAGCATTGGCTCCCCACTTTAATCGAGCAGGCCTTGGTAAGCGGCCCTCTGCGCATAATTTGGCAGCACGCCGCACTCGCGCGATA
Source organism: Mesorhizobium sp. M1182 (assembly GCF_040318335.1). Lineage (NCBI taxonomy): Bacteria > Pseudomonadati > Pseudomonadota > Alphaproteobacteria > Hyphomicrobiales > Phyllobacteriaceae > Mesorhizobium > Mesorhizobium sp. M1182. Next base: position 73,037 of record NZ_JAMYMD010000028.1, on the reverse strand, counting down.
GGCCGAGTTGCCGCGGCCACGATGATCTCCCTTGTCACACTTGGTCAGCACGAACGGGTTGCGTTCCGCTCGGCCCAACCGTCGACCGCCTCGAGCCGGATACCGCTGTCGTCGAGACGTCAGGCGTCCTGCGCACGACCAGCCCTCCATAAATGTCGTCTCGAACTGTTCCGGCGACGGAACGACCGTTTTCATTTTGGCGTCCATGCGCTGGCGTTCAAAGAGAGATAGCCGCTACCTGAGGTACTCGCTGTCGAATCCGGCTGTTTCGACCAGCTTCTTGCGGTTGATCACCTCTACATGGCCTGACTTGAAAGAGACGAGATCGGCCTTGCGGAGCTCCCTTAACGTTCGGTTGACGTGAACCGTGGTCATTCCGAGGATGTCGGCCAGTTCATGCTGGGCAAGAGGACACTCATATCTTCCATCAACCGACAGCTCAACCATGGAGAGCCTCTCTTCCAACTCGAGCAGGAAATGGGCGGTACGCCTCATCGCGTTCCGCCGCCCGGTATTTATCAGATGTTCGGCAAGGATGGCGTTCAGGCGCGCCAGCGAGGAGGCGATCTTCTTCCCGATTCGGCCGTCCGACAGGATCGCCTCGACCAGTTCCTTACTGGAAATTTCATAGACAGCTAGTTCGGTTATGGACGCCAGCGACGCAAGACGGGGTCCGTCCAAACCACGGTAACCGACAACGTCCCCCTTGAGGGGAGTGTCTATGATCTGCCGCTCTCCGTCTGGCAGCGCGTGATAAAGTATAGCCCAACCCGATTTTACAATGAATATCTCACCGTTGTCGTCTTCCTGGCGGCATATCACCGAATGGGGTTTATAGGTTTTTGCGGTAACACCGAGAAAATCGTTGTTCCCCCACTCGTCCTTCGACAACGTTCCCCCTATGGGATGCGAGCACATGAACTCCAATAGTGTCTGCATGAAGAATCGGCGCGTTTGATTTTATTTCCATACGCTACAATAGTTTCTCCCGGATAAAGTCGGCCGAACGACCTCTTACCGTAGGGGAGGGGTGGCCTAATGTCCTCGTCTGTTTGAATGAGGTAAACTGCGTTTAGATCAAGGTGTTGCAAGCATCAGGTGGTTAAGTCTCCCCGCTTGAGCGAGACGATCCACGGCAAGGCCTGCAGAAGTGTGGTATCGAGGGCCGTATGGCGGGCCTCCTCGACGCGCGTGTCGTCGTGCATAATGACAGATGTCGCGGAATCATTTTGCACCTCGGTCGTGAGGAAATCCCGCGGACAGGCATTCGCCCGCAGGCGAGGCCGCCGAAGACTGCGCTTCCTCAGCAGACTATGCTGGCGCCGTATGTCGCAGTTAACTCAGGCCACGCTGCGGATAAGCGTTCCACAAGTCTGCGACGGTGTTGTTTCTCGCGTTCACAAAGGGCGAAGAAACGCGGAAGGCTGGCATCTGATTGACGGTGGAAAAGCGCGGTCGCGTTAGTTGTCGCACCTCACTAGACGGTTTCGAGCCGGCCGAACCGAACCGGGATGAGTTTCCGGGTCTCGAGCTGCCCTGCCGCATCCTTGTCGATGACAGTCAGAAACTGTGCTTCTTTAGATCCCAAAGGCAGAACCAGCCGTCCCCCCGGCTTGAGTTGCTTCAGAAAAGCCGGCGGTGTCTGCTCAGCCGCCGCCGTGACCAGGATCTTGTCGAATGGGGCGTGCTCGGGCCAGCCGCGAGACCCGTCTCCGACACGAATGCCGACATTGGATAAGCCTAGCTCCTGCAGGAGAGCCTCCGCACGGCTTACGAATTCCTCGATGATTTCTACGCTCCAAACCTGCCCGGCGAGTTCCGCGAGGATTGCGGTTTGATAGCCCAGGCCAGTGCCGATCTCGAGGACCGCCTCGTGCGGTTGGGGAGCGAGGAGATCGGTCATGAGAGCGACGATGAATGGCTGCGAGACGGTTTTATCGAAGCCGATCGGCAGCGGCATGTCCTGGTAGGCATAAGGTGCAACCGAGGCTGGCACGAAGCGATGCCGCGGCACTCGCCGCATCGCCGCCATCACCCGCTCATCGAGCGCTGCCTTGCCGAGTTCTTCGCTTGCAAGGTCGGTATGGATTGCAATCATCTCGACCATGTGCCTGCGTAGGACCGCAAGGTGCTCTTCGTTCATTGGCTTCATGACGGTGGGGCCTTCCTCAACCAGCTTGCTGCCGGTGAGCATTATATCCTGTTCGTCACGGTAGCGCCCGCCATCGTTTCCATTACGGGTGCCCACGGCAAGCGTGGGTGACCGTCTTGGCAGGCTATCGCCGGCGGCGACCCTGGAGATTCTGGGCGCTATATCGCATAGCGGCGTGTCCCACATACGGCTATCTCGCGCATCAGCTTCGCCAGCACCGGCCGGGAGGGCGAGGCGCCGGAGCCGTGCTCCTGGTGGGCGAGGCGGCAGCCAGCCACCTTGACCTCGTCGGACGTCGGTCGCCCGATCCTCCGTCGAGACGCGGGGATCGCCAATGGGCGGCCGATCGAGAGAACTGGACGTTGTGCGTGCATTTGGCCGGTTTCGGGGGCGACATTGTCGATCTGAGGACGGCGCAAGGCCAGGCCGACGCCCAGTTCGAAGATATGGCTTGTGCCTGGATGGATTTTCTCGCCGATGGCAAACGGCCGCCGTCATGGAGCATCCACGACCGCTTGGTTGCTGAAGGCAAGTTCGGCATTCTCGTGCCCAGCTTCGCCCCAGGTGCCGGCACATCCGATCAGAACCTCGTGCTATGGAGCTGGGGCGAGGGGCTCCCGCACCAGGTCAAGGTGATCGATCCGGAAGGCCGGCTGCCTCGGAACCAATTGTCTGGAGCTAACGCCGCAAGGGTCGGATCGAATTGCGACTCAGGCGATTATCCGCGCCGCCCGCGAGCGTGCGTTCCGCGTCATTGTAATAAGTTTGAGGCCTGCTGCGCGGAGCGATGCTGCGACTGCTGCATGGCTTCGGGCAGCGGAATACCGCGGCGTGCGATTTCGGTGAGATAGCCGGAGCGCAAGCTGTGGGCGGAGAAGGCTTCCGGATCGAGCGCCCGGCCTCGGCGGTGCGCCGCTTCAGGATCAGATTGACGGCCTGCGGCGTCAGGACGCGCGCTTCGAGATTGCCCCAGTGGTCGATGCCGCCAAACACGACGCGGTCGCTGATCCTGGCGCGTTCCAGCCAGTCCTTCAAGACCAGCACAGGCCGGCCGACGAGCAGCACGAAAGCGTCGCTGTCGGCTTGCGTCGTCTCTGTGCGGCCGAGCCGTATCGACAGGCACGGCAATTTATCGCCGCCGGGAGCGTTGGGATCGGCCGGAACCGGGTCTTCGTCGACCAGCTGTTCGACGCGAAGAGCAGAAATTTCGCTGCGACGCCGGCCGCTGCAGGCGAAGGCCGTGATGAGAATCGCGCTATCCCCGACGTCGACGAGACGGTCACCGGCGCATGTTTCAAGAGGGCGGCCAGAATATCGGCGGTCACAGCCTTCCTGCTCTTGCGGCCGCGGACGGGCCTGGCGCGCACCGCCAGTTTGATCGCGCTCTGCAGGCCCCGGGGCTGCAAAATTTCCGCGCAAACCGCGCCATTGAATCACGTCGAACAGCTCGACAGCCGCCAGCGCACGGTGCACGGCGCATACGGACGGCTTTTACCCGCAACCGGCCCTCCGCCTTCGGCGCGGCCATGACCGCAACGGCACACTCTGATCAGACGGTTGCCGGAAGGCGCGGCTGGGGAGGTCAGCGACTACCTCGTTGCTGCCCCCAGAATTGCCATGATCTCCTGTCCCGCCATCAGAAGCTGATGCCTACGATCTTTACGCCGATACGATCGGCGAGTTCGAGCAATTCGGAATAGACGTCAGAATTCCCGGTCAAATCGAGCGACACGCCGGACTGCACCAACGTCCTTGCCGGAATTCGATCGCCAAACAGCATCACGGCGAGAGCCCGGTCGTCCTGCCGAGAAATCCAGCAAAGTCCCTGGATATCTGGGCATTGTACGTGAATGGCTTCAGCCCAGGGGCGTGTTGCTGGGTAGCGGTCCTTCTCGGTGTCGATGATCTGGCTGCGCTTGATGCCGAGTTTCCTCAGCGCTGTGACGCTCAGATCAGCCAAGACCAATTCGCCCTGCGGCGCCACCTGCGAATAGACTTGATCCGCCAGTTTCACCTTGTCGTAGGTCTTCAGGCCCGGCGCGAATGGCACATCGTGGAAGACGGTTTCCATCGCCGCGCAGTCAAAGGTCGTGCCGCCGTACAGAGTTGGGATATTGGCCCCAGTTGCATTCTTGATCGGGCTGAAACGGGCATTGCCTTTCAGGCCTGGATTGAACTCGACGCCGGCATAGAGATTCAAATGGATACGATGGATAACTTGGTCCGCCGGCCATATCGTTCGGGTGATGATATCCTGCAAATCGTGCGATGGAACGGGAACTGGAATCCCAGGTCCCCGTCCAATCTTTGATTTAGCCATGGAGTGCGCCTACCAACTCATCCTCGGCGGCTGCAAGAACGCGCTCGGGTTGCGCAGGGAGCACATCTTGCGGACGCTTGCCCCCAAGGAAGCTATTGACCGATGCAAACCAATAGGCGAGCCCCCAGTCGTCCTTTTTCTCGTGTAAGACGCTCAGAACCTTAGCGAGCGTTTTGATAGGCCGATATCCAGCGGAATCCAGAGCATACCCAGGGAAATAGTCTACGCCCCGATGCCGAACTGCAAAGATCTGGCCTTCTTTCTTCCACTTGTTTGGCTGCGCACTCAGGTTGCTTGTGCTGAACCCAGCCATTTTGGCGATTTGGGGAGCGGTCAGCCAATCGCCGCTCTCCAGCACTGCCTTTCTCGCCTCGGCCGTCATCCGCGCCTCGACAAGCATGTACTGCGGGGGCGGCACCTGAGGGACCAGGGCCTCGATTATTAAGTTAATGGCTTCACGTTGACGACTCATCAGGATGGTACGGACCAGAGGCGCGATGCTGACGACCGTGTCCGCAAGGGCGCGAACTGCGGGTTCACTCCCATGCTCGAACGTTAGCGCTATGACTTGCTCCGCAGTCAGCCGATCAAGTTGGTCACCAACCTCCTTCGGAGTTCCGGTGAGCGCGCCAAATCCCGATAGCTCAAAGGTGTCATTGGTATGTGCCATAATATTCCACTCCGCTGGGTTGGTGAGGATGATTACATATATAGCACGATAACCGATCTCATCAAGTGCTGTTGCTGCGATGCTCTCGGACGCCTGGGAAGACATCAGTCCACTCCAGCATCAACCCTGGCTCGGCACCCTTCTAGTCGCTCGCATGCTGCGGCAGCGCCGCAAGACCGCGGCCCCACCTGCTGGCGCTCAACAGCGGCCTGCACGTTATCGGCCGTGAGCGCCGGCGTCACCGTGACCGGACCACACGCCTGCTGGCATTTGTCGACGCCTTTACTGAAGCCACCGCGCTCGGCCTAAAGGAACATGACCGGCCGGCGTTGGCGCGGGAACAGATGCTGCGCCGCACCAGGAGCCGGCGCGGCAACTCGAAGCTGCCTCCGCATAATCCATTCCAGCAAATCCGCATCGAGCGTTGCGTGCCTCCCGCCGTGCAGGTACCTCGATACTGTCGCCTTACGCTTGAGCTGCTCAGACATCGCCGGCGTCAAATTCACCAATGGTGTCGCACAGTCCGCGACACCGGATCACCGCGCCGCCTGATCGGCCGCGTCACCCAATTCCGACCATAGCTCCTCGCGAGCCGGCCTCAAGCACAAGAGCCGCTCCGACACGCCTGTCGCCCGAATTGAGAAACTGACCCCCTGACGAGATGAAGAACTGACCCCCTCGGTTATGAGAGGAGGCATGAGGGGGTGGACGAAGCCCATCCTCACAATGTTCGCCTACCGGGACAAACGTGACGCAACGGAACGGATGGTTCACCGGTAAAGTCTTGGGGAGGTTGCGAAAGGAGACCAGCATATGACCTGCGAACGAGATGTCGGCACGTTCGAAGAGCCCGTGACCGTTTTGCTGTCCTCGGGCAAAGTCAGTGTTTCGAGCACCCGCGAAGCCGCCGAAATGCTGCTTTACCGCTGGCCCATTGGAGAAACCGCGCGCCGCATCCAGGCTCGTATGGCATGCATGAAGGTTCTCGGCGGCGGCAGCGCACCGGATGTAGCGCGCGTGGCATTTCTCAGCGCCGCCAAGGAAGCGAAAATCCTGAACGCCTGACATCGTCAATGCGTGCCCCACCACTATCCATCATGCATCACTCTTGCAGCAAACATCCTGCGTCGATCATGCGGAGACGCCGAATGCTTGCGCGAGAAGGCTGGAGCCGCGGTTCTGCACTCTACGTGGACATATCACCGCTCCGGGCAAAGCGGCCTATGGATCAAAACTTACGTGGAAACCTGCCCCACCAAACTTTGTCTGGCAAACGCATGTCGGCCCTGCCGATTTCGTTGCGAGGGGCGAGGCTGGATCACGCGCACTCGGTCTTCATCGCGTGTTTTCGAAAAGGGTTCGTGACAAGGCAACGGGTCACGTAGTTCAGTGTTCGATCTGGAGGAATTGAAGCTGCTCGGCCTCGATCCGACAGGCAATCGATTACGGCCCAGGGGTGACTACCGATAAACCTCATTCCCGTTAATCTCCGGCCCCTGTTTCGAGGCAAGAGAATCGCACGCGCGGCCTCGTCGAGGGAATTCCGCACGTATGGGCATGTATGGGGCCCTGTCGGGCCGCGACATCTACTTAGGACAGTCGCCTACTTAGGACAGTCGCCGCGACCATAACTTTTGATAACAGGTCAGGGTCGCGGGATGCCGAGCCGCTTGAAATACCGAGTTGTGCGGGTGCTCGCGATCGTCCCGCCTCAACCGCGCAAGTGCGCCATCATCGCCGGCGAGCGCCATAGCCAAACCGGGAGCGCTTATTCTCGACGGAGCACCGGGCATTGTCTGGTTGTGAAGACGGTGCTTGATCACCAGCCGCCTGAGTGTGTCGTCGCTTGCGTTGTAGTCGTGCCTGAACAGATCAATGACCCTCTGGACCGTGATCGCCTCTGCCCATGGCAGGTAGCGCGGCCGAAGCCGTTCGCCTGTTTCTGGCGCTGTTTTGACAGGGAGTGCATTGGTCATTCGGCCCATCGCGCTTTTCTGCGGCCCGCCGTTTCGCCCGACATCAGGGAACGATATCGCCCCCCATGTATTAGAAACCCATGGACACTATGGAACCCCACGGCCACGGGATGGCGGCCGATATTTTGACATCGGAAGTTGCCAATGCCAGGCAGCGCATCCACCGGACCGAGCTCGCGCTTCAACGCACTGAAGAGATGCTGGCCGAAAATCTCGCGCTGTGCAGCAGGATACGAACTGCGGTCGAGGCCGCAGACCGCTTGATGGAGATCGATCCCCCCAGCTTTGACCGACGTCGCGTGGGTTGAACTGCGCCGGCGTTTCGCGGCCTTGCGGCACCCTGCCGCAAGAGCCTGCCCTATTGGCAGCGTGAGCAACATTGGACAGAAGCATTCCAACGTTCACGATGTGCAACGCCGACGCCAGACCGGCACGAATCTTCAGTTCAAAGAGCGAGGATAATGCTGCGGCAAACGAAGGTGGCACGGGGGTCTTCGCGCGAGCCGGGTATGCGATCTCCCGCTCAGAAATTTATACTTAATATTCCGACGTCCTGATGGAACCCATTCGTTGCGGGCGAGTTGCGGCTCATTGGGAGGGACTTCCATGGCAACCAGCAACAAAGCAGACCATCAGTCTGTCTCCGAAGCGTTTCGGAAACTGATCCATTCCGATGGCTATCGTCATAACGTACAAACGTTCTTAAATCTGGGGGTCGAACCAGAACTGCCGCCAAACCTTCAGTCATTACTTGCGGCTATTGATCGGGCCAAAGAGGGGCCGACCGAAGAAGTCCCTTAGCTCCTCGGCAGCAAGCGTCATTACCTGCTGCATGTCAGCGCCGTAGCGACGGTAGTCCTTGTAGTGGAAGGTGATGCCGGCCTCATCGAAGCCGATCAGGCGGCGGTTCGAGATTGCCACGCGGTGGGTGTAGCGCGACAGATAGGCGAGCACCGCCTCCGGCCGGCGAACGGCGCCTTGGCGTAGACCACCCAACACTTCTTCCGAACAGGAGCAAGGTGGTGCAGGAATGCGCGTCGATCGGACAGGTGCACCAGCGATCCGAAGAAGGCGAGCCGCCCGGCGTCGTGCAGAGCGACCAGCCGGGCGAGGAAGAGCCGTCGGAACAGTTTGCCGAGCACGCGCACCGGGAGCAGGAAGGCCGGCCGCGAGGAGACCCATCGGCTATCGCCCAGTGCGATGCCGCCGCCCGGCACGATTATGTGCACGTGCGGATGGTGGGTCATCGCCGATCCCCAGGTGTGGAGCACGGCGGTGATGCCGATGCGCGCGCCGAGGTGTTTTGGTTCGGCTGCGATCGTCAGCATCGTCTGTCATGATCACGGAATCGGGACCCGATATTTTCGCGCAAAAGGAACCCCGGTTTTGGGGCGGTGAAGGGCACGAAGCGCCAGGATTCGTTGCCGGTCTCGGCGATCTCGCAGTGATGGGTGAGGCGGTCGAGCAGCGCGGTTGTCATCTTGGCGTCGCCGAAGACGCTCGGCCATTCCCCGAAGGCGAGATTGGTGGTGATGATGACACTGGTGCGTTCGTAAAGCTTCGAGACCAGATGGAAGAGCAATTGCCCGTCGGCCAGAGCGAAGGGCAGATAGCCGAGCTCATCGAGTACGACGAAGTCGAGCCGGGTCAGGTGATCGGCAATGCGGCCCTGGCGGCCGGAGCGGGTTCGGTCTCGAGCCTGTTGACGAGGTCGACGACATTGAAGAAGCGCCCGCGTGCGCCGTTGCGGATGAGAGAACGGGCAATTGGCTGGCCGAACCTCTGACAGAGGCACGCGGAAGGCCATCGATCTTCGCCCTCCAGCCATCATGCGCTATCGCACGACCGGTTCAATCGGGAACCGGAGCAAACCTGCGTCGGGATCGAGTTATGTTTAAAAATTAACAAAATCACTCCATAATTTAGATAAAGATAGACATATTGGTGGAGATGGCGTATCGTCAGATGGAGGCTGACATCGGGAAGGGGCCTCGACACCCAGGGAGGAGATATAAAAATGAAATCGAAGCTGGTTTTGCACGCTTCCGTCGCGACCTTGCTTGCGGCAGGCTGCTGCGTTGCCTTTAGCGCTTTTGCAGGGGAAAAGCCCAAGGGGCTGATGCTCTTTTCGTACCTCGGCGATCAGGCCTATGTTCGCCAGTACAATGTCGCCAAAGGCCGGGCAGGCAAGATTGAAGATGTCCAGATCGACGTCAAATCGGGCACCTCGCGCGGCGACGTCAATTTCTTCATTCAGGAAATCGTCAACGCCCCCGCTGAAGGCTACAAGGTTATCGGCGTCAACACCGGTGCCACCTCCAAGGAACTGGTAAGCGCGCTCAACGATGCGACCAGGCAAGGCATCAAGGTGCTGTCCTTCGACGGCGCGCCACCGCCGATCGACGACCTGACGGCGCAGGTGAATTATGATCCGGTCGGGGCCGAGAAGGCAGTCGTGCAGGAGTTTGCCAAACAACTCCCTGCGGGAGGCGAGATTGGCGTCATCCGCTGTATTGCGGGCCTGGCGGATACCGACGCGTTCATCAATGCTTTCAAGGATGCGTTGAAGGGTACGAAGTTCAGCATCGTTGCCGAGGGCGACGCCCGTTGCGACCCCGAGAAATCGCGCACGATCGCCGAGGGCATGTTGAACGCGCATCCAAATCTGGTCGGCATCTACGATATCTTTGACGTCTCGGCACAGGGCACGCTGCAGGCGCTCGAGGCAGCCGGCTCCAATGTCATCGTTGGTTCGGTCGGCGGCCAGGAGTACGCGCTGAAGGCGATCGCTGCGGGCAACAAGAACTGGAAGTTCACGGTCCCTTACCCGTTCGAGGTGATCGCCAGAACAGCCACGGACACCACTGCTGACCTGGTGCGCGGTAAAAGCGTTGAAAAGCTTGTGGTGGTGCCGGCGCAGCCCGTCCAAACCTCGGAGAATGCGGGTGGCATGCTGAAGACGGTCTCCGACGTTGTGGCGGGCAACGTTGATGACGTCGTGAAATAGCGCCACCGATGGAAGCGCACGTCAACATTGCGGGGAAATCATCCGACCCGGCGGCGGGGCGCCGCGATCACCTCTCCATCCTGCTATGGCTTCTGCAGGCCGGGCCGATCATAATTCTCGTAACCCTGGTCGTGGCATTCGGCCTGCTTGCCCCGCATTTCATTTCGGTGCGCAATCTTCAGAACCTCCTGGCCCAAAGCGCGATTGTCTGCGCCTTGGGCCTAGGGCAATTCCTCGTGATCCTGGTTCGCGGCGTCGATGTCTCGGTCGGCAGCGTCATAGCGCTGAGTGTCGTGACGGTGGCCACGCTCATCGGTGTCGATCAACCCAGCTCGATTGCGCTGGTCATCTATCCTCTTGTTGGTCTGATTGTCGGACTGATCAACGGCTTCCTCATCGTTAAAGGCGGCATTCCGCAGCCCCTCGTGGTCACCGTCGCGATGCTCGGCATTGTTGCCGGTGTCGCATTGCTCATCAGCGGCGGCAACACGCTCGTGGGTGTTTCGCCCGCCGTGCATTGGCTGGCAAACGGCAAGATGCTGGGCATACCTGCCGCCGCCTTGATGGTCCTGGTTCTTGCAGGGTTGTTCTGGCTCATGTTGCGGCGTACGCAATGGGGCCGCTGGCTCTATGCGGTTGGTGGCAATCCGGATGTCGCGCAATGGGTTGGGCTTCCGCGCGACAGGTTGATCATGAGCGCCTATGCCATCTGTGGGACGACAGCGGGCATCGCAGGCATGCTGTATCACGGTCGGACCGGGTCGGCTTCGCCTCTTTCGGGCATCGGCTATGAACTGGACGCCATCACGGCGGTGGTTGTCGGCGGCGCAAGTCTCTTCGGCGGTCGCGGCAGCATCACCAACGTGCTGTTCGGCGCGCTCATCATCGCCACGATCCGCAGTGGCCTTCAGCAACTCGACGTCTCTCCGTTCTGGTCATCGGTGGCAATCGGCGTCGGCATCCTGCTGGCCCTTGAACTCGATGTCTTGCGCAAACACATCGAGACCCGTATTCGAACGCTGCGTGCGAGGCAGGTGAGCCAATGAGTGTCGCCTCGCCAGACAGCATTTCCAACATGGCCACCGATGCGCGTCTGGTTCTCTCGGTGCGGGACGCGCGCAAGGCCTACGGGTTCGTAACGGCGCTGGCTGGTGCGTCGCTTGACCTCCATGAGGGCGAGATTGTTGCCTTGCTCGGCGACAACGGCGCCGGAAAGTCGACACTCATCAAGGCGATCACCGGCATCGTAACGCTGGATTCGGGTGACATCCAGCTTGACGGACACCCATTGCGGCTGCGTTCGCCCGCCGACGCGCGTGCATCGGGCATCGAGACCGTGTTTCAGGACCTTGCTGTCTTCGACAATCTGACCGTATCCGACAACTTCCTGATCGGACGCGAGCAGACGCGGCCACGCTGGCTCGGTCCGCTGGGCTTCCTTTCCGCTGGACAAGAGCAGCGACAGTGGCTGCAGCATGCCAGCGCATTGAGCGTCAGCCATGTCTCACCTTCCCAGGAGATCGGACTGATGTCGGGTGGCCAGCGTCAGGCTGTCGCGGTTGCACGGGCAGTGGCGTTCGCCCGACGGGTGGTCATTCTGGATGAACCTACGGCGGCACTTGGTGTGCGGGAATCCGACGAGATATTGACGATGGTAAGACGCCTGCCGGAGCGAGGCCTGTCAGTCATCATCGTAAGCCACAACATGGACCACGTCGTGCGCGTGGCGCACCGTGCTGTCGTCATGCGGCAAGGCCGGAGTGTCGGCGAGATGACTGTAGGCCAAGGCGTTCAGAAGGATCTTGTCGCAATGATCATGGGCGTCACCTGAAACAGCGTCATCCGGAAATCCTGCCGCTTTGTAAAAGTGGATTGGCGCGGTCGACGGCAAGTCGATCGATGAGTTCCTCCACTTTCCCGAGGCTGAAGATATCCTCAAGCGCCAGATAGGCAGCGCCAAAAAGGGCACTGTCCTTTTGCGGGTTGGCAAGCACGATCTGCAACTCGCGCGTGGCGAGCGGCAGGCATCGCTGGTAGACGAGTTCGCGGATACCCGACAACAGAAACTCTCCGCCCCTGGCCAGCGTGCCGCCGACCACGATCAGGCTCGGATTGAGGATGCTGACGACATCGGAGGCGACTTCGCCGATCACCCGCCCGGCGCTGCGCAGCAGCATCAGGGCTTCCGGCTTCTGCATTTCAACCAACAAAATGACATCGCGGGCGTTCTCCGCCTTGAAGCCTTTGCTTGAGAGATCCCGGGCAATCGCCCAGCCGCCGGCGCGGGCTTCAACGCAACCGAGCTTGCCACAGCGGCACAAAGGCGCGTTCTCGGAGTTGAACTGGATATGGCCGATGTCGCCGGCCGCGCCCTGAGCGCCACGAAAGATCTTGCCGCCCGCGATAATGCCGCTGCCGATACCCGTTCCCGCCTTGATGAAGAACATGTCATCGACATGCGGGAAATTCTGGCGATGCTCGTGGATCGTCATGAGGTTCACGTCATTTTCGACATAGATTGGCACATCGAAGCGACGGCGCAGCCAGCTGATGGTGTCGAATTCGTCCCACCCGTGGAGCACCGAAGGACCGACGACGCGGCCCCGTTTGAAATCCACCGGCGTGGGCATGCTGAGGCTGACTCCAAAAAGCGAGCCATGGCTGGTCCGGGCCTTCGCTGCGAGGATGTCGAACCCGTCGGCAATCTGCTCGAGGGAAACCGCCGGTCCGTCCGACGCGTTGAACGGTATTGTACTTTGCGAGACGACAGCGGGTTCGAGGTCCATGGCGGCAAGATGGATGTAGGTTTCGCCGATATTGGCGACGAGAAAGAAGCCCGCCCGCTCATTGATCCCAAGCACGCGCGTCGGCCTTCCGCCGCTCGGCATGGTGCGCGCCGTCTCGCGGATCAGACCGGAGTCGATCAGCGCATTCAGGCGCTGGGTGACGGTCACGCGTGACAATCCGGACGCGTCGAGCAACGCCGACCGGGACGTGGCGGCGCCGGTGGCAATCAGCGAGAGAATTTCCCCGCTGTTTGCAAGCGCGGGATGCTCCGCCGTACCATTTGTCCTGACCATTCCGCACTTTCCCGTTCGCCCTGAGATTTAGCCATAAACCCCCGGGAGATAAAGGCGTGTCTGCAAGAAAGCTGCATAGATTTTGTACAAAAATATGCAATAATACGTTGACTTAAAGATATATCGGTGGCTAAGAGGATGTCGTCCGGGAGGAACAGATGAACTTGCGTGGACCGCCCCGCGCTGTTGCGATGTTTCTCCGTCACTCGATCGACGGAATCTCACATGTTGTCAGCGCAAAAGGACTTCGCCCGCCCGGATCTCCTGGCGAACGCCATTCGCGCGCTGTCAATGGATGCGGTCGAGAACGCCAAGTCCGGCCATCCAGGCATGCCGATGGGCATGGCCGAGATCGCGGTCGCGCTCTGGCACCGGCACCTTCGTCACAATCCATCCAATCCGGCCTGGACCGACCGCGACCGCGTTGTGCTCAGCAACGGCCACGGCTCGATGCTGCTCTACGGCGTGCTTCATCTCACAGGGTACGATGTCTCGATCGCCGATCTCCGGCAGTTTAGGCAGCTTGGCAGCAGGACGCCGGGCCATCCCGAATTCGGCTATACGCCGGGAGTTGAAGTTACGACCGGGCCGCTCGGGCAAGGCCTCGCAAATGCCGTCGGCATGGCAATTGCCGAAAAGACGCTGGCCGCCAAATTCAACCGATCCGGACACGACATTGTCGACCACCACACCTTTGTCCTGGCAGGCGACGGCTGCCTGATGGAAGGCATTTCGCATGAGGCTTGCTCGCTTGCCGGAACGCTCGGCCTTGGCAAGCTGATCGTGCTCTACGACGACAACGGCATCTCCATCGACGGCCATGTCGGCGGCTGGTTTTCGGAGGATACGCCCAAGCGCTTCGAGGCCTATGGCTGGCAGGTCATTGCCGATGTGGACGGGCACGATGTCGAGGCGGTCGACCGGGCGATTTCCGCGGCGAAGGCGCAACCAGCCCGCCCGACGCTGATCTGCTGCAAGACCATGATCGGCAAGGGGGCGCCGACGAAAGCCGGAAGTCACGATAGCCATGGCTCTCCGCTCGGCGCCGACGAGGTCGGCCGGGCTCGGCTCGCGCTCGATTGGCCGCATGCGCCGTTCGCCGTTCCAGGAGAGATTGGCGACGCGTGGAACGCCTCGGTCAGGGGGGCTGCATCGGAGGCCGACTGGCGCCGCCGCTTCGAGGCATACCGCGCGGCCTACCCCGATGATGCGGAGGAGTTCGAACGGCGAGCCACGCACCATCTTCCTGCAGGCTTCGCCGCCAAGGCGGATGCGTTCGTTGCGCAAACCGTCGAGAAGGCCGAAATGCTGGCGACACGCAAGGCAAGCCAGAATGCCATTCAGGCCTTTGCCGGCTTGCTTCCCGAACTGATCGGCGGTTCCGCCGATCTGGCCAGTTCGAACCTCACGCTTTGGAAGGGGGCCGAACCGATCACATCCATCTCGGGCGGCAACTATATCTGTTATGGCGTGCGCGAGTTTGGAATGGCCGCGATCATGAACGGCCTGATGGTCCATGGCGGGTTTCGTCCATTCGGTGGCACGTTCCTGATGTTCTCGGAATACGCGCGCAACGCCCTGCGGATGGCAGCGCTGATGAAGCTTGGCGCCATCTATGTCTTTACCCACGATTCCATCGCGCTCGGTCAGGACGGTCCGACGCATCAGCCCATCGAGCAGTTGGCCACGCTCCGTTTGATGCCCAACATGGATGTATGGCGACCGTGCGACACCGTTGAAACGACGGTTGCCTGGCAGATTGCGCTTGAGCAGGTGGCGACGCCGACAAGTCTCGCGCTTAGCCGGCAGAACCTGCCGTTTCAGCCGCGCGACCAAGCCCAGGTTCAAGCGGTGCGCAGGGGCGGATACGTGCTGCGCCGTGAAGACGGCTGGCTGGACGCTGTCGTCATCGCAACCGGTTCCGAAGTGCAGCTCGCAGTCGGCGCCCGCGAGCGACTTGCTAAGCAAGGGATCCAGGTTCGTGTGGTCTCCATGCCGTCCACCAGTGCCTTCGACCGGCAGGACGACGGCTACAAGACCGAGGTGCTGCCGCGCGGCGTTCCCCGCATCTCCGTCGAAGCTGGCGTCACCGACTATTGGCGCAAATATGTCGGCCTCGAAGGCGAATGCGTCGGCATCGACACGTTTGGCGAATCGGCCCCGGCCGAGATCCTCTACGAGCATTTCCAGCTGACCGTCGAGGCCGTCGAAAAGGCGGTTTACAGGGCGCTTGAGAAACATGGCCGCGCTGCGTCGCCGGAGTGGGGAAGGCAGCAGGCGAGATGACCGCTACCTATGTCATCGGACTGGATTACGGCACCGGATCAGCCCGCGGCGTCCTGATCGACGCCGCAACCGGCGAGCAGATCGGCAGCCACACGCATGCCTATCGCCATGACGTCATGACGCAGAGCCTTCCTGACGGCACGCCCTTGCCACGCTCATGGGCGTTGCAGAACGCCGCCGACTATCTCGATGCTGCGGAAGAAATCCTTGATGTGCTGGGGCGCGGTCGGGTTATCGAGTCGATCGGGCTCGGCTTCTCGGCAAGCTCGCCGATGCCGACCACCACCGACGGAACAGCCCTTTCCGAACTTCACCCCGGCGAGCCTCATGCCTATGTCAAGCTGTGGAAACATCGCGCCGCACAGCCCTACGCAGACGCGATCAACCGTCGGGGCGGATCCTTCCTGCGCAATTTCGGCGGCAAGCTTTCCGGGGAATGGCTGCTTCCCAAGGCCGCCCAGATCGCGGACGAGGCACCGCACATCTGGAGCGCCGCCGGCAGGTTCATCGAGTCCGGCGATTGGCTTGTCTGGCAGTTGACCGGCCGCGAAATGCGCAGTCTGGGTTTTGCAGCCTACAAGGCCCAGTATTCCGAGACCGAAGGCTATCCGCACGGGATCGTGCCAGGTCTTTCCGAAAAATTGTCGGTGCCGCACCGTATCGGCACGGCGGCTGGAGGCCTGTCCGAGGCATGGCGGACGCGCACGGGGATCACTGGCCGCGCAATCGTCGCAGTGGCGGTCATCGATTCACACGTCGTGCTGCCCGCGGTCGGGGCCGTGTCGTCCGGCTGTCTCGTCGGTGCGCTCGGAACGTCTGCGGTCTATCTCTTTTTGAACGAACAGTTCCGTCCTTTGCCCCCCGGCATCGAAGGTGTGGCCAAGGATGGATCGGTTCGCGATCTCTGGTGCTACGAGGCCGGGCAGGCCGGGTTTGGCGACATGCTCGCCTGGTTCGTGAAGGCCTTTCCGCGTGGCGCGGACGAGGCTGAAAGTTTCCGTATCTACAACCGTGAGGCAGCCGGGCTCGAACCCGGCGCCAACCATCTCGTGGCGCTTGACTGGTGGAACGGCAACCGGGTGCCGCTCGCGGATTCAGACCTCAGCGGCCTGCTTCTCGGTCTCACCACCGAAACCACGGGCGTCGGCATCTACCGCGCACTGATCGAGTCGCTGTGTTTTGGCGCTCGCACGGTGGTCGACCTCTTCGAGGCCGGCGATTTTGGCATCAACCGCATCATCCTGACGAGCGGGCTGGCCCAGAACAATCCATTGCTGGTGCAGATCATGGCCGACGTGCTGGGGCGCGTCGTGGAGGTTCCAAGCATTGCCCATGCGACGGCCGTCGGCGCGGCGGTTCATGGCGCGGTCGCGGCCGAACTGGTGAGCGGCTTCGCCGAGGGCACGGCCCGGTTCGGCGCGCGCACCTTCACCCCCTATCACCCACGCCGCGAAAGCGCGGCCGCCTACCGGTCTCTCTACAAAAATTATCGGCAGCTCAGCGACAGCCGGACCGTACGCAACGCCATGCATGATCTGAACAGGGCGGCGTCGCTCGACCGGCCGGAGAAAGAAACGAAATCGGTGGCCTGAGCAAGGCGATTGCCAGCCCCGTCGATCTCTTTTGCGGAACCGCCATCCTTCGACGTGCAGGGCACGCATGAGGCGCGGCTCGCATCTATAATTATGTATAAAAACATACATAATTATAGATATAATGTTTGACTGTATGCAAAACATATGCGTAACTCGGTGAGCCTTTGAGGAGAAAGGTTCAACAACTCGGGAGGAGTTCATGTTCACTTTGCCTATGTCGACCGGCACTAAATCCGGAACCATCGTGAAATCAGCCGTTGCGGGCCTGGTGTTCTTCGGGACCGCCTTTGCAGTGACCGGCCATGCCTCGGCTGAGGAAGTCATTGTCGGCCTCGTCACCAAGACGGAGGTCAACCCGTTCTTTGTGAAAATGCGTCAGGCTGCCGAAGCGGAGGCCAAGGCCAAGGGCGTCAAATTGATCGCCCGTGCTGGCAAGTTCGACGGCGACAATGAAGGCCAGGTCACTGCGATCGAGGATCTGATCAGCGCCGGCGCCAAAGGCATATTGGTGACGCCTAACAACTCGACCGGCATGCTGGGTATCATCAAGAAGGCGCGCGATGCAGGGGTCCTCGTGATCGCGCTCGATACGGCGACCGATCCCGCCGATGCGGTCGACGCCACCTTTGCCACGGATAATTTCGAGGCCGGCGTGCAGCAGGGCGCCTATGCCCGCAAGGCGCTCGGCGACAAGAAGCCGGTGCTGGCCATGCTCGATGGAACGCCTGGCGGCACGGTCGATACGTTCCGCCACAATGGCTATCTGAAGGGCTTCGGGCTTGCCGAGGGCGATCCGGCCATCGCCGGCTCGGCCATCACCAATGGCGCACAGGACAAGGGCCAGGTCGGCATGGAAAACCTGCTCTCCAAGAACGGCGAGATCAATGCGGTCTACACCATCAACGAGCCAGCCGCCGCCGGCGGCTATGCGGCGTTGAAATCCTTCGGCAAGGAAGCCGATGTCATGCTGACCTCGATTGACGGCGGCTGCGCCGGTGTCCGCGACGTCAAGGCCGGCAAGATCGCCGCGACCGTCATGCAGTTCCCCTACAAGATGGCGGCCATGGGCGTCGACGCGGTCGTCGATTATGCGGCCAGCGGCAAGAAGCCGAGCGGCTTCGTCAATACGGGTTCGTTCCTGATCACCGACAAGCCGGTTGAAGGGATCGACTCCAAGGACACCGAATGGGGCCTCAAGAACTGCTGGGGCGACTGATATTTTGAATCCTCCCGGCGGGACCATGCCGGACAGGCCGTCGGCAAGACGGTATATCTGTATCGGCATGGTCCCGTTCGTTTCCGGCCCGACCCTTGAGGCTGGGAACGCGGCGACTGTTCCAAAGGGCACTTATGAATTCGCCATCGGCACTCTCTTTCGGCGGAACGTCCAGCATTGCCAAGAAGGTCATCGGCACGCCATCGGTGGGCCCATTGCTGGTACTGCTCGCTTTCGGCGTGATCTTTTCCCTGACCAATCCGCGTTTTCTCGCCACGCAAAACCTGTCGATCATTCTCCAGCAGACGGTGATCATCGGCACCTTGGCCATTGGCCAGACCTTGATCATCCTGACCGCCGGCATCGATCTCGCGGTGGGAGCGACTTGCGTACTGGGCACCATCCTGGCCGGAAAGCTGGCGAACAGCGGCTATGACCCGATCGCGGCCATGGCCCTGGCCGTTCTTGCCTGCACAGCGGCGGGTGTCGCGGCTGGAAGCCTGATCAGCGGCCTGCGCCTGCCACCTTTCATCGTCACCCTCGGTATATTGGGCATCATCACCGCCGCGCTCAGGCTGATTTCGGCGGGCGGGGCATTTCCGGTCACCGACGACTTTCTCGGCTGGACGGGAAACACCATCCGCCTGAACGGTTTCATCGTGACCTACGGCGTCATAATCATGCTCCTCCTCTATGGAATGGTCTGGTTCCTTCTCAACCAGACGCAATGGGGACGGCATGTCTACGCGGTCGGCAACAATCCGGAAGCCGCCCGGCTTGTCGGTATACCGGTCGGTCGGCTCCTCCTGTCGGTCTACGTCCTAGCGGCGTTCATTTACGGGATCGCGGCCTGGCTGGCGCTCGGCCGAATCCCCAATGCCGACCCCAATGCCTTGCAGACCGCCAATCTCGATTCCATCACCGCCGTCGTCATCGGCGGCACCAGCCTGTTCGGCGGCCGGGGCGGATTGATCGGCACCCTAATAGGCGCGCTGATCGTCGGCGTCCTGCGCAACGGGCTGACGCTCGCCGGCATTGATCCGCTCTGGCAGGATCTGATCACAGGCATTCTCGTGATCGTGGCGGTCGCGCTCGATCAACTGACCAGGGGGAGGCGGTGATGACGCCTGTCGAGCCGAGAGCGCCAATGGTGACCACCCCGGGTGGCGTCATCCTCGAAGCCCGCAACGTAGTCAAACGCTACGGCCACGTCACCGCTCTCGACGGTGTCGATTTCGAACTGCGCGCCGGCGAAATCCTGGCGGTGGTCGGTGACAACGGCGCTGGAAAGAGTTCGCTGATCAAGGCGCTGACTGGCGCGATCGTCCCCGACAGCGGCGACATTCTGCTGGACGGCCAACCCGTCCACTTCAAGGGTCCGCTGGAAGCACGCAAGCTCGGCATCGAGACGGTCTACCAGGATCTCGCCGTTGCGGCCGCGCTCGACATCGCCAGCAACCTGTTTCTCGGCCGGGAACGCCGCCGCCCCGGCTTTCTCGGCAATGTGCTGCGCATGCTCGACAAGAAGGGGATGCGCGCGGAGGCGGAGCGCAGCATGGCGGACCTGAAATTCCACCTGCCGTCGATCGGCAGCGCGGTCGAATCGTTGTCAGGCGGCCAGCGTCAGGGCGTCGCGGTCGCCAGAGCGGCATTGTTCGCCAAGAAGCTCGCGATCATGGATGAGCCGACGGCAGCACTCGGCGTGCGCGAAACTGGCCAGGTTCTCGACCTGATCCGGGCGATCCGCCAGCGCGGATTGCCGGTGGTCCTGATCAGCCACAACATGCCGAACGTCTTTGAAATCGCCGACCGCATCCACATCATGCGCCTGGGCAAACGTGCGGCCGTGGTCAGTCCGAAAACCCACACCATGGGCGATGTCGTCGCCATCATGACCGGCGCGGCGAAGTTCGAAAAACCGGCAGCATCAGCTTTTCGCTAATGCAATGTCGCCCAAAAGTGAGCTCGGTCTTGGGAGGACGACATGCATAAAACAAAGACCTAAAGCGGGTCGCCTGAATCCGTTCTGACGCGACACGCTTTAGGACCGCTGTCATAGGCCGAACGCATGTGGTCACCGCGAATTCATGTCGAGCTCGTTAGCCACCATCTCCATTGAGGCTCCCGCTCGACACATAATCAATAGAGGACGTCGCGAAGCAGCTCGAAGATTAGGTCAGAAAGATCGCCTGGTCATGGTGGCTAACGGGTCTTCGCCGACAAACCCGGATCAATCAGCCTCGCGATCGGTGACGCAATAGAAGCCGTTGCCTGCTATGATGAAAAGGCCAGGAACGCCAGCTCACGGCGAACAGCAAGACTTCGAGCCTGCCGGCGCTCGGCTATTTTTTCGGATACCAGGCGCCTGAATAGCTGGTCAGTGACCGCATCGTCCGGGTGCATAGTTATGTTCGGGACTTCGCGGGCGGTACTGTCCACAGCAATGCCACTGCCCTTTTTGTGCTGCAGCCGTCCGCGACCTCGATGGGACCTGGCCACATGGAGGCGACCATGCTGGTAAATGAAGCGATGACGGGGAAAGTGCGCTGGTACTCCCCCGATGCGTCGATGCAGGAAGTCGCGCGGGTCATGCGCGATGAGAGTATCGGTTGCGTGCCGATCGGCGAGAACGATCGACCCGTCGGCATGACCATGGATCGCGACGGGGTGTGCGCGGCAGGAACAAAATGCACGCTGGTCCCTTTGCCCACCTGGCTATCGATGCGGATGTGCCCGCCGGACTGTTTGACGAAGCCGTAGACTTGGCTGAGTCCGAGCCCTGTTCCCTCGCCATTGCTTTTTGTCGTGAAGAAGGGCTCGAAGACCTGGGCGAGAACTTGCTTGTCCATGCCGTGGCCGGTGTCGCTCAGCGTCAAGCGAACGAACGACGCCGCCAATCCTTTCAGATCGTCCAGATCGTCAGGCGCGTCACTCGTCTCGATCGTGAACCTGCCGTAGTCTGTCATTGCATGCCTGGCGTTGACCGCCAGGTTGAGAATGGCGACGTCGAGCTGATTGGCGTCGATGAGAACCGGACCGAGCGCTGGATCGAGATGACGCTCGATCCTGATGTCGCGGCCGAGGGTCCGCTCCAGCAGAGCGGTGAGCGATCCAATATGTTGGTTGAGATCGACCTTTCCGGGCTCCAGGGACTGACGCCGGGAGAAGGCGAGCAACTGCTGCGTCAGCGCGCCGCCATTTCGCGTGCGCTTCAGCATCTCCTCGATCAGCGTACCGATTTTCGGATCGGCGGGATTGTCCGCAAGCTGCTTTGCCAACTGCCGGAGGCCGGATTCGAAGACGGCGATCAGATTGTTGAAGTCATGAACGATGCCGCCTCCGGATAGAGACAGACGACCTTGAGCCCGCCTTCCGCTTCCATCGTCTCGAAATCGACACCCCAACTGCGCGCGTTGCGAATGAGCTGACCGCGGCTTTCTTCGTGGCCAACCAGTAAGGAGCGTTCGCCGGCCGCGACGCCACCGGCCAGGAAATTGGTCACCAGCAGCGTCTTGCCGGTGCCGGTCGCGCCGCTGACCAGCGTAACGCTGTCGCGGAAGAAGCCCCCGCTCGTCATCCTGTCAAAATCGGCATTGCCGCTCGTTACCCGGGAGAGGTAGAGGCTTAAGGCCGGCCTCCTTAGCCTCGAGAGGCGTCAATCTTCTCGGACAGCCAGGTCTTGATAAGGGACTGATAGGGCACGTCGCGCTTGTTCGCCGCGACCTTGATCCGTTCGAGCAGGCTATTGGGCAGCCGCAACGAGATCGAGGTCGACGACGGCTTGAGGTTGGGCAGGCGGACCCGCTCTGCCTTGCTCCAATCGACATGCTCACTGGAGTCGTTGGACTCCCAGAAGGCGCGCTCCTCGGCCTCCGATGCAAAGGTCGGAACCGGCTTAGCTGTCTTGGTCATAGTAGCCTCGCTCCTTGCGGCTCATATCCCGGGCGGAAATCACCCGGATCTTGGTGTCCTTGTCCCGAAGCGTGAAGGTGATGTGCAGCAGCCTTCCATCATCGGTGCGCCCCAGGGCATGAATTCGTTGCTCGATGGCGCTGTGCTTTGCGTCGGGAACGGTCAGCAACGGCTCGTTGAAGAACACCTGTTCCGCCTCGGCCTGGCTGACGTCGTGCTTGTCGATGCTCTTGCGGGCATTGCTCGCATCCCAGTCGAAGCCGGCAATCCGTTCCCATTCGATCATCGATGTATATTGCCATAATATACGCGGATTTCAAGCTCCGTCAGGCGTGAGCGCTCCGCCCAGCAGATTTGGACAGCATAGGGAGAGGAAATGGAGGCAAGGAAAACCCCCTCGCTGATCGGCCAGACCGGTGGCGCTGACGCTCAACCGCCAGCCTCGCAATCCCGGCCGCGTCGTCCGGCGCAGGGCTGAAAGCCCCGCTTGTCCTGCCGGGCAGGGATGCTCACCAGGCAGTTGCACCGACCCGCCCGCTCCGCGGGCAGGGGGATGTCTTCGGAAGGAAGACGAGAAAGGACCGGTGAAAGGCCGCGTCTGCAACCCTCCAAGGAGCATTCCCATGGAACTGAAATTCGTTGATCCGCCCTCGCTCAAGGACAATCCCGACAAGGCGCGCCGTTCCAAGTCCAGCCCGAAGGCCCCCTGCTGCTGGCGACGATCAAGGCTGTTGGCATCGTGCAGCCGCCCGTCGGGTGCGCTCCGGTCGGGACAATCCCGAATACGACATCAGGCTTCTCATGGCTGATGGCAGGATTAAACACGTCAGAGTATTCGGCCGCGTGATAAAGCACGATACCGGTCGACTGGAATGCGTTGGCGCGGTTCAGGACGTGACACAAAGCCGGCTGTTGGCGCAGGCGCACGACAAACTTAGGTCGGAACTCGCCCACCTCACGAGGGTAATGAGCCTCGGCGCAATGACGGCCTCGATCGCGCATGAGGTCAATCAGCCGCTCTGGCGGCCGACCCGCCAAACATCGAGGTCGCGCAAGAAACCGCGCGCCGCACCATCCGCGACGGCAATCGTGCGGCGGACGTGATTGCACGATTGCGCGCGCTTTTCAGCAAACGGCCCCCAACGATCGAACCAATTGATCTGAACGAGGCTGCGCGAGAGGTGATTGCACTGTCGTCCGGCGATCTTCAACGAAACCGGGTGGTGCTGCACACCGAGTTCGCCGACGGGCTTCCGCCGGTCGGCGGTGACCGGGTCCAGCTTCAACAGGTAATCATAAACCTGCTGCGGAACGCTCCGATGCGATGAGCGGCGTCGATGACCGCCCGAGGCAGCTGGTGATCAGAACCGAATTGGACGAAGACGATCACGTGCACCTCTCCGTACAGGACGCCGGCGTTGGTTTCGGGCCGGAAGGAACGGCGCGCCTCTTCGAGGCGTTCTATACAACCAAGAGCGAGGGCATGGGGATCGGGTTGTCCGTCAGCCGCACCATCATAGAGAGCCATAACGGACGCCTGTGGGCTGAACGGAACCGGGGCCCGGGTGCTACGTTCTCATTCTCCATCCCGGAGTACTTCGGGGAAGGGCTTCGCGAGGTCGGCACCATGCGCGCATCGGCTATGGGCAATGCGCAGAGTTCAGCGGGGATTCGATGAAAGTTGTGCAACCACTCGTGTCTGTCGTCGACGACGATGAATCCGTGCGCGAGTCCCTGCCAGACCTGCTTAGAGCGTTCGGTTTCAACGCGAAGTCGTTCTCCTCGGCGGAAGAGTTTCTAACCTCCGACAATTCGGCAGATAGGCCTCGTTATGCCCGCGGGATCCTGGTCGGCGGGGTCATCGCCGCCGCCGTCGGCAACGATCTGGTGCTGGCGCATTCCCATGATCCGCTCAAGACGGCCTAACCTAAGTCCTGATCCTCACTGGCGGACCGGCGATCTATCTGCTCGGGAGCGCCAACTACATGAAGGCGGTCTATCGTGTGGTGCCGGCATCCCAATGGCGGGCGTTCCTGCCCTGCTGCTCCTGATCCCGTCGCCTACACCGTCGACTTGCTCGCTATGGGCTGGCTGACAGAGCTGGCGCACCCACGCCCGGCAGGCATCGAAGAAACGGTGTCCGGTCCTGTCGGGCGGACCTCATTCGGCAATCGTCGTCGGCAGTAGATGCAAAGTGTGATCGCGGCCCAAACCGGTGCTCATGACCATGTTTACGCTTGGGCCGTATGTGGCTGTTGTCTTTTGATATGGTATCGATAACATGCCTTGCGTGAAGTTGATTCCAACGGGTGGTTCATGAGCGATGCCGGACGCCGCAGAGACCTTGTGCCCGAGTGTCCAGCGTTTTGCTTGGGCACATCGCTGCCGGCTGGTGGAGCGGCATGATGGCCAAGGCAGCTTCATCGAGACCGGGCGAGAGCCACGCCCCGACGATGGTCGACGTGGCGCGGCGGGCAGGTGTGTCCACCATGACGGTTTCACGCGCCCTGAAAGAGGGCAGCCTCGTTTCCAAGGCGACGCGGGAAAAGATCATGGTCGCGGTCAACGACCTCGGCTACGTGCTCGACCAATCGGCCGGCAGCCTGTCCTCGCGCAAGACTGGATTTGTTGCCGCGATGGTTCCATCACTCAACAATTCCAACTTCGCCGATACGGCGCGCGGCATAACGGATGAACTGGAGAGCACGGGACTCCAGCTTCTGCTCGGCTACACCGACTATACGGTCGAGAAGGAGGAAAAGCTGATCGAAGCGATGCTCCGTCGGCGGCCCGAAGGCATCATTCTGACCGGCGGCGCCCATACGGAGCGCGCCCGCCGGCTTCTTAAAAACGCGGGCATCCCTGTAGTCGAAACCTGGGAGTTGCCGGCGAAACCCATCGATCAGGTGGTCGGATTCTCCAACGAAGAGGCGATGGGGCTTCTCGTCAAGACGCTGGCCAGAAAAGGCTACAATAAATTCGGTTACATCGGTGGCACGACCTCGCGCGACACGCGCGGCAGCCAACGGCGCGAAGGCTTTGTCAGAGCCATTGAGGAACTCGGCCTGCCAACCGGGCGCCTCGTTTCCTTTGGCGTGCCGCCGATATCCATCGAGCAGGGAGGCCAGGCCGTCGTCAGCATGCTGGAGCGCTGGCCGGACACGCAAGCCGTACTCTGCGTTTCGGACCTTTCGGCCTTCGGCGCACTGATGGAATGCAAGCGCCGGGGCATGCGGATCCCGCAGGACATCGCCATTGCCGGCTTCGGCGACTACGAGGTAGCCGCCTTTTGCCATCCCGGCATCACCACCGTGAATGTCGACTGCTACGGCATCGGGCAACAGGCCGCCCGCAGATTGATCCAGGTGATCCGAGGCGACGAGAAACGACACGGCGAAGAAATCGTCCTCACAAGCTATCGCGTCGTCGAGCGCGAAAGCACCTGAGCTCCTGCATCGATTCAAACGCAGCGAAGGGCAGCCCAGCAGCGATTTTTCGCGAGACCATCACCCTCACGCATGACGGTGCCTTGAAAGCCGGAGCAGCGCGCGCCGTCACGATGGGCGTCGCAATGTCTCGTGGTCGTCGATGCGAGCGGCGAAGTCCTCGCCAGCCTGCGCATGGATGGCGCGCGGTTCCTCAGCATGCGTACGGCGCAGGCGAAGGCGCGCACCGCAGCGTCAATAAACGCCGCTACTGGCGGCATCGCGTTCGAGTGGCGCTCTCAGCCGGTATCGCATCGCAGGGCGACGTGACCAATTTGGGCCCGGGGGCTTGCCGATCCGCTTCGGCGGACGCCTTGCGCGCGGCATCGGCGTCGGGTCGGGAACCGGCGAGCAGGATTTCGATGTGGCACACGCCGCCTTGGCGGCGGTTGGCGCCGACGTGATTTCATGCGATGTGCCGATGCGCCTCCAGCGCAACCGAAGGATCTTCAGAACGCGATCTGAACCTTCATGGATTTGTTTCGGTCACCGGCGATGTCGAAAGCCGCGACCGCCTCGTCGAGAGGATAGATGCCCGTCAGTAGCGGTTTGACATCCACCCGGCGGCGATTGATCAGGTCGACGGCGATCCCAAACTCCTCGTGGAAACGGAAAGTGCCCCGCATCTCGATCTCTTTCGCGACGACGAGGTTCTGCGGGATCGACAGATCGCCGCCGAGACCGAGCTGCACGAGCACGCCGCGCGGCTTCAGGACATCGAGCCCTGCACGCACCGCGCGTTCATTGCCGGAGGCCTCGAACATCACGTCGAAACTACCCTTGTCGACATTGTAGGCGGCGAGCTCTTCGCTGTTTGTCGCGACATTGATCGTCCGGTCGGCACCGATCTCCAGGGCCTTCGCCAGCACGCCCTCCATGACATCGGTGGCGACGATCTCGCGCGCGCCGTGGGCTCGTGCGGCGAGGATGCAAAGCGCGCCGATCGGCCCGCAGCCGGTGACCAGAACCCGTTTGCCGAGCAGCGAGCCGGCGCGGTTCATGGCATGCAGCGTCACCGCGAAGGGCTCGGCGAAAGCGGCTTCGTTGATGGAGATGTGGTCGGCTATTCTGTGGCACTGCCACGCCTCGGCGATCAGGCGCTGGCGGAAGGCGCCCTGGATGTGCGGCATCGGCATGGCGCTGCCATAGAAGCGCATGTCGAGGCACTGGTTCTGCATGCCTTGCAGGCAGTAGCGACAGGCATTGCAGGCTCGGCTGGGCGAGATCGCCACGCGATCGCCGACCGCAAGTGGGGAGATGCCGTCGCCGAGGGCCCGCACCGTGCCCGCAACCTCGTGGCCAAGAATCATGGGTTCACGAAGGCGGATCGCGCCGAAGCCGCCATGGTTGTAATAATGCAGGTCCGAGCCGCAGATGCCGCCAGCCTCGACCGCGATCTCGACCTGTCCGGCGCCAGGGGAGCCCGGATCGGTCTCCTCGATCCGCAGGTCTTTTGCCGCGTGGATGACGATCGACTTCATGATGTGATCCCTTCTCAGACGACCGGTGTCAGCAAGGTCTGTCCGCCGAAATGGGCCGCGAGATTATCGCGAACGAGCTGACCCATGGCCTTGCGGGTTTCCACCGTGCCGCTGGCGTGGTGCGGTTGCAGCACGACGTTGGTAAGCTTCAGGAAGCGCTCGTCGATGGTTGGCTCGTTCCAGAACACGTCGAGCCCGGCACCCTTGATGGCACTGGATTCCAGGGCCGCGAGCAACGCGGTCTCGTCGATCGTGCTGCCGCGCGAAATATTTATGACGATACCGTCTGCTCCGAGCGCTGCCAGGATCGACGCATTAATGATGTGTTTTGTGCTTTCGCCGCCGGCGAGCGTTACGATCAGAAATTCGCTGTCGCGCGCCAGTTCGACCAGATCGCCGACAAAAGTATAAGGAAGATCGTCGCGCTTGCGGTTGTCGAAATAGGAAATCGTGCAGTCGAATGCAGCGGCGCGCTTCGCCACCGCCGCACCGACGCGGCCCATGCCGACAATGCCCAGCCTTTTTCCACAGACACGCGTGACCAGCCCCATATTGCCCTTGCGCCAGCTTCCATCGCGTACATAGGCGTCGGCCTGCGGGATTTTTCGCGCCACGGCGAGCAGTAGCCCGATCCCGATATCGGCTACGTCCTCGGTTAGAACATCCGGTGTATTGGTGACACGAATGCCGTTCGCACTGGCATAGGCAAGGTCGATGGCGTCAGTGCCGACGCCATAGCAGGAAACGATTTCGAGCTGCGGCAGCTTTCTCATCAGCGCAGCACTTGCGCCAAGCTCGCCGCGCGTAGCTATGGCGCGGATCGCGCCGGCGTGGCTTGAGAGCAACGCGTCCTTGTCCTCGGACTGCCAAAGTTTGTGGACGCGATATTTCGCCTCAAGATCTCCCATGTCCCAATCGGGATAGGGACCTGTCATCAAAATGTCGGTCACGGCGTCGTCTCCTGTGCGAACTCATTTTTCCATTGACTATGTTATCGATAACATTCATGTCAATAGGGACTGGCGGCAGTGCGTTGGAAATCGTGGCCGCTTCAGCAAACATTGCTCAGGAGGAGCATTTGGGCAGTTCATTATTCGATTTGACCGGCATGCGGGCGCTGGTCACCGGCTCGGGACAGGGGATCGGCCTGGCGCTGGCCGAGGGGTTGGCGCAGCACGGCGCCGAAATCGTGCTCAACGGACGCAGCGCCGAAAAGGTCAAAACAGCTGCGGATGCACTGATAGCGAAGGGATACAAGGTCCATAGCGCCGTCTTCGACGTCACCAATCATGCAGCGGTGGCGAACGGCGTCGCGGATATCGAGGCGACGATCGGCGCCATCGATATTCTTATCAACAATGCCGGCATGCAGTTCCGAATGCCGCTCGAGGATTTCCCCGCCGACAAATGGGAGGAACTCTTGCGCACCAACATCTCCAGCGTGTTCTTCGTGGGACAAGCGGTGGCGCGGCACATGATCCCGCGGCGGCGCGGCAAGATCATCAATATCGCCTCGGTGCAGAGCGAACTGGCCCGAACGAACATCGCCCCCTATACAGCCACGAAAGGCGCTGTGCGCAACCTGACGCGCGGCATGTGTGCCGATTGGGCGAAGCACGGCTTGCAGATCAATTCCATTGCGCCCGGTTACTTCAAGACGCCGCTCAACCAGGCGCTGGTCGATAATCCCGAGTTTTCAGCCTGGCTGACCAACCGCACACCGGCGGGTCGTTGGGGCGATGTCGGCGAACTGGTCGGCGCGGCGATCTTTCTGGCTGCACCGGCCTCGTCCTTTGTCAATGGACACACGCTCTATGTCGATGGCGGCATCACAACCTGCCTCTGAGTCCTGGTCCATCGTCGTGATGGGTGTCAGCGGCTGCGGCAAGACCAGCATTGGCATCGCGATCGCGGCTCGTCTAGGGCTCGCTTTTGTCGAAGGCGACGCGCTGCACCCCCGCGGGAATGTCGAGAAAATGTCGGCGGGCATACCGCTTGCCGACGAGGATCGTTGGCCTTGGCTGGACCTGTTGGGCTCAGCCTTGCGCCATGCCCATGAGGAAGGACGCGGGCTCGTCGCGAGTTGCTCGGCGCTGAAGAAATCGTATCGCGATCGTCTTCGCGATGGTGCCATTGGGCCCGTGCTTTTCGTATTTTTGGACGGTTCACGTGCGGTGTTGCAAGCCAGGCTCGCCGAGCGCCGCAGCCACTTCTTTCCGCCCGCGCTGCTCGACAGCCAGTTCGCCACACTGGAGCATCCAGGTGACGAGAAGCTGGTGGTCACAGTGGACATCGAGGCGCCTGTCGACACGATTGCCGATAGAGTGTTGCAGGGTCTGGGTACATTTGGGGTCGGCCCTGCCAGATCAAAGAAAGGCACGTTGAAATGACGCAACCAACAAAAGTCGCCGTTGTCGGCGCCGGCATCATGGGATCGGCGATCGCCACACGCCTGATCGAGACTGGGCTAGCCGTGACGGTATTCGATCTGGACAAGGTCAAGATTGCAGCGCTGACTGCAAAGGGTGCGGCTGCCGCCGCGTCGGTCGCCGAGGCAACGCGAGCGAACGACTTCGTCATTCTCAGTCTCAACCATGCCAATATCGTGCGTTCGGTGGTGTTTGGCGATGGTGGTGTCGCTGCTGCGGCGTCGTCGGAAAAGCTGCTGATCGACATGTCTTCGATCGATCCTGTCGACACCGCGCAGATGGCCGGGAAGCTGTCTGCCGAGACCGGCATGAAATGGCTCGACTGCCCGCTTTCGGGCGGCGTTCCCGGCGCGCTGGCCGGCAGGCTGACCGTCATGGCGGGTGGCGAGGCTGAAGACTTCGAACAGGCGCGCACGGTGATGCGGCATCTCTGCGCCAACTACACTCTCATGGGCCCAAGTGGGGCAGGGCAGACGACCAAGCTGATCAACCAGCTGTTCTGCGCAGTACTGTTCCAGGCTGTCGCCGAAGCCGTGAAGCTTGCCGAAGCCGGCGGCGTAGACCCGAAGGCAATTCCCGCTGCACTCAAGGGCGGGCGGGCCGACTCCAGCATCATGCAGGAGTTCATGGCAAAATTCGCTGCCCGGGATTTTTCAGCCACCGGCCGCATCGACAACATGCTGAAGGATCTGGATTCGCTGCAGGCCTTCGCGCTGAAAACCAAGACGCCGATGCCGATGACCGGGCAGGTGGTCGAGATCCATCGCCTGCTCTGCGCCGCTGGATTGGGGCCGAACGATTCGGCCGAGATGATGCGTCTGCTCGACGGCAAGACCAGCTGATCCGTTGGCCTTATTCTTTGATGCTTGACGCCTAGAAATGTTATCGATAACATCATTTGGGCGATCTCGGGAGGAACGCATTGTGACCGAGCAAAAACTGATCGAGTTCAAGTCAATTACGAAGGAGTTCGGCGGCACCCGCGCGCTCTCCGACGTGACGCTTGATCTGCACAAGGGCGAGATCCTGGCGCTGCTCGGCGAGAATGGCGCCGGCAAGTCGACGCTGATCAAGACGCTCGCCGGCATCTATCGGCCGGATGGCGGCCAAATCCTGTTTCGCGGCGAGCTCTACCATCATCGCCCGCCGCGGCCGAACCAGCGCCAGCCCGTAGCCTTCATTCACCAGGATCTAGGTCTTATCGAATGGATGACGGTCGGCGAGAATGTCGGCCTGGCCCAAGGCTTTTCGCTTCGCTCTGGCCTGATCGACTGGCGATCGACCGAGGCGAGGGCGCACGAGGCGTTAAAGCTGGTCGGCTGTGATTTCGACCCGACGACGCGGGTCCAGGATCTGACCCGTACAGAAAAGTCGCTGGTTGCCATCGCTCGCGCCTTGGCTACCGAGGCCGATGTGCTGGTGCTCGACGAGCCGACCGCCAGCCTTCCCGCCGACGAGGTCGAGCGGCTGTTCGACGCCATCCGTCCGCTCAAGCAGCGCGGCGTCGGCATGATCTATGTCTCGCATCGCCTCGATGAAATTTTCCGCATCGCCGATCGCGTCGCCGTGCTGCGCGACGGCAGGCTGGTCGGCGAGAAGAAAGTCGCCGATACAAAACCGGACGAACTGGTCGAGATGATCGTCGGCCGTCCGGTCAGCCAGGTTTTCAGCAAGGCTCAAACGCAGGCCGGCGAGACGATCTGCGCCGTGCGCGACCTGGTCTGCGCCGGTGCCGGCCCGGTGTCTTTCGACGTGTGCAAGGGTGAGTTGCTCGGCCTGGTCGGCCTGCGCGGCGCCGGGCAGGAACTGGTTGGCCGGGCGCTGTTTGGCTGCCAGGCTTTTTCCGGCACGGTGACGATCCGCGGGGCTGTGCCGGACCTGTCCAGCCCGATCGCGGCGATGTCGTCCGGCATCGGCCTGATCGCGCGTGACAGGACCGAAGAATCAATCGCTGGATCCTTGTCGATCCGTGAGAACAGTTTCCTCAATCCCGGCGCCGGCAAGCGCGGCCTGTTTTCCTTCCTTGCGCCTCACAAGGAGGCTGCGCTGGCGCAGGCGATCGGCAGTTCCGTCGGGCTGCGCCCCAACGATCCGAACCTGCCGATAGAGGCGCTGTCGGGTGGCAACCAGCAAAAGGTGGTCGTCGGGCGCTGGCTGCACACCGGGCGTACATTGCTGATCGCCGAGGATCCGACCGCCGGCGTCGATGTCGGCGCCAAGGCTGAGGTCTACCGGCTGATCGGCCGCGCGCTTGAAGCCGGCCTCGCCGTCGTCGTGGTGTCGACCGATTTCGAGGAGATTGCCCACATCTGCCACCGCGCCTTGGTGTTTTCGCGTGGGCAGATCGTTCGCGAACTCACTGGCAAAGACCTCACCACATCCGCCGTGATCACCGCGGCATCGGCTTCCGAAGCCGCCTGATCTTTCTGGGAGCGAACTCATGCAATCGATCGAATCCAGCGCACTCGAACCGACCCGCGGCGAAATGGCGGGTTTGTCCATGGGGCAGAAGGTCATCCGGCTGCTGCCGGTCTACGGACTGGTGATCCTGACCGTGTTGCTGATCCTGTTGTTTTCGATCCTGCTGCCGAACACGTTCCCGACGCTGCTTAACCTGCGCTCGATCATCTCCGACAAGGCGATTATTGCGCTGTTGTCGCTGGCGGCGATGATCCCGATGGCGTCGGGACGCATCGACCTCACCGTCGGCTACGGCATTGTGCTGTGGCACATCCTGGCCATCAGTCTGCAGACCATGTTCGGCATTCCGTGGCCGCTGGCAGTGATGATAGTGCTGCTTCTCGGCGCCGCGACCGGCTTCCTCAACGGCCTGCTGGTCGAAGTCGCCCGCATCGACTCTTTCATCGCCACGCTCGGCACCGGCACCGTGCTCTATTCCTTGGCGCTTTGGCACACTGGCGGCCGGCAGGTTGTCGGCGTGTTGCCCAACGGCTTCTACGCGCTCAACGGCACGATGGTGTTCGGGCTGCCGATCACCGGCCTCTACGTGCTTGGCATCGCCGTCGCACTGTGGATCATCCTCGAATATCTGCCGATCGGCCGCTACGTTTATGCTATCGGCGCCAACCCGAAGGCGGCTGCTCTCAACGGCATTCCGGTGCGCCGCTTCGTCATCGGGGCGTTCATCTCCTCGGGCTTCCTGACGGCGCTGACAGGCGTGCTGCTCGCCTCCAAGCTTCGCATTGGCCAAGCCAGCGTCGGGCTGGAATATCTTCTGCCGGCCCTCGTCGGCGCCTTTCTCGGCTCGACAACGATCAAACCCGGGCGCGTCAATGTCTGGGGCACGATGACAGGCGTCATCATCCTGGCGGTCGGCATTTCCGGCATCCAGCAGTTCGGCGGCTCGTTCTTCGTCGAGCCATTGTTCAACGGCGTCACGCTGCTCGTCGCCATAGGCATTGCCGGCTACGCCCAGCGCAAGCGCGGCGCAGCGCAAAGAAACAGGACCAAGACCGTCGCGCAGCCCTCGAAGTGACAAATCGAGCCAAACCCGTGGATCATGGAATGAACGACTACGAGGTTCTCGACGATCGGTTCGGCAAGCTGATGATCGGGCATGCCAAGCTCGAACGGCTATGGACCGGTAGCCGTTGGGCGGAAGGACCGGTGTACGTCCCCGCCGCAAGGCATTTGCTGTGGTCGGACATCCCGAACGATCGGCTGCTGCGCTACGACGAAAGTGATGGTTCCGTCAGCATCTTCGAGGCCCATTGTAACTACCAGAACGGCCACACACTCGACCGCGAAGGCCGCGTCGTTGCTTGCGAGCATGGCGGGCGCCGTGTCTCCCGGCTCGAGCATGACGGGCGTTGGCAGACGCTTGTCGAAACCGTTGCAGGCAAGCGGTTCAATTCACCCAATGACGTGGTGGTCAAATCCGACGGTACGATCTGGTTCACCGACCCGGTCTACGGCATCGAAAGCCACTACGAGGGCAAGATCGCCAGAGCGGAGATCGGCGGCTCCCATGTCTACCGATTCGACGAGCTTTCGGGTGAGGTGAGCGCCGTTGTCACCGACATGGTGCAGCCGAACGGCCTGGCTTTTTCGCCCGACGAGACGATCCTCTATGTCTCGGACAGCGGCGCCAGCCATGTGCCCGGCCTGCCGCGCGCGATCAAGGCCTATGACCTTGCCGCCGATGGCCGCTCGGCGCTTGCAGGCGGCATCTTCGCCGAGTGCGGGGCTGGCCTCTTCGATGGTTTTCGCGTCGATCGCGACGGCAACATCTGGGCCTCCAGCGCCGACTCGGTGCGCGTCCATGCACCGGACGGAACCCTGATCGGCCGTATCCTGGTTCCCGAGCTCGTTTCCAATGTCTGTTTCGGCGGTCCCAAGCGCAACCGCCTCTACATCACCGCTCAGACATCCCTCTACGCCATCTACGTCAACGCACATCCGGCCGGTGTTGGTCCGGTGGCGGGCGACATCAGCCGGTGACATGTCGCCAACTCCAATCGAAAGCCGAGTTTGAAAGACCATGCAATTTCTTGAAACCAAGGGAGGTACCAACATGCAACGCAGAACATTCCTGAAATCATCCGTCGCCTTGATGGCCATGACAATCGCTGCTCCTGTCCTGTTCGCCGGCCAGGCACGGGCGGACGCCACAGCCGACGCCATGGCGGTGGTCCAGAAATATGCGCAGAAGGTCACGGTCTGGGATGGCCCGACCACCGGTCCGAAGGCGCAGCAAGGCAAGACGATCGTCGTGCTCGCCGGCGACCTCAAGAACGGCGGCATCCTGGGCGTCACCAACGGCGTCGAGGAAGCAGCCAAGGCGATCGGCTGGGAGGTCAAGGTGATTGACGGCGCCGGCTCGATCGGCGGCCGCACCGCTGCCTTCGGCCAAGCCATGGCGTTGAAGCCGAATGGCATCGTCATCAACGGTTTTGACGCGGTCGAGCAGGCGCCGGCGCTGGAACAGGCCAAGGCCGCAGGTATCCCGTTGGTCTCCTGGCATGCCGGACCGGTGATCGGGCCCGACGAGAAAAGCGGCGTGTTCGCCAACGTGTCGACGGATGCCATGCAAGTCTCCACGGCCGCGGCCGACTGGGCCTACGCCGATGCCAAGGGCAAGCCCGGCGTCGTCATCTTCACCGATTCGACCTATGCCATCGCCATCGCCAAAGCCGACAAGATGAAGGCGGAGATCGAGCGGCTGGGCGGCAAGGTGCTCGAATATGTCGACACGCCGATCGCCGAGACTTCGCAGCGCATGCCGCAGCTGACCACTTCGCTGCTGCAGAAATACGGCGATGCCTGGACGCATTCGCTGGCGATCAACGATCTCTATTTCGACTTCATGGGACCCTCACTTGCCGCCGCCGGCAAAGCCGGTACCGACGCGCCGATCAATGTCGCCGCCGGCGACGGTTCGGAATCGGCCTATCAGCGCATTCGCGCCGGTCAGTTCCAGAAGGTGACCGTCGCCGAACCGCTCAACTTGCAGGGCTGGCAATTGGTCGACGAGCTGAACCGCGCCATCGCTGGCGAAAAATGGTCGGGCTATCTGTCGCCGCTGCATGTGGTGACGGCCGACAATGTCGAGTTCGACGGTGGGCCGAATAACGCATTCGACCCCGGCAATGGCTACCGCGACGCATACAAGAAGATCTGGGGCAAGTAGGAGCCCGGCGATGCGGGCGCAATACGCGATGCGCCCGCATCTCATTCGCACGACAAATCCACGGATTGCACCGCGACCTGCCCTTGCCGGCCGGCGGCCATCCCAAGCGCAGAAAATCAGGAAACCCTCGCCATGATCATTCGCTACGCCCTGTTCGAAGGCGAAATCCACCCCGGACGCGAGAGCGAATTCCGGCGCTTTGTCAGGGAAAGGCTAGTGCCGTTGTGGACGCAATTCCCTGGAGCCGAGGAGGTGCGCGTTCTGGATGGCACGGCACGGGATGAGGGCGCCCCCGTCTATGCCATGGCGCTCGCCATCCGTTATCCCGACATGGACGCCTGCAACAAGGCGCTGCATTCCGACGTTCGCTTTCAGAGCCGCGATGTGACCGGAGAGCTGCTCAAGATGTTCACCGGCCGTGTGCATCACCATGTTTTCGAGGCCAACGAGTTTCCAACCGCTCGATAGGATGATCAAAAAAAGCTTCACACGACATCGCCGACGCACGTCCAAAACTGGACACCAACGGCATCTTAGACGGGTTCACGCGTCGGCGGTGGACCAGTCCCCAGGGCTGCCAGAACTCGCCGCCTTTTCGCTCGTGCCAGCGGCTCGACAGCCGTAACGGTCAATCGAACAATCTGCGCGACGGAGTAGTCCTCGATCGCCAGCGTGAGCTGGCCGGCTTCGATCTTGGAAAGGTCGAGTACGTCGTTGATGAGCCCGAGGAGGTGGCGGCCGTTTGCCTGCACGCGCGCGACGGTCGTCTTCGCCTTGTCCGGGAGTTCGCCGTAGATGCCGTCGACCAGCAGTTCTGTGAAGCCCAAGACTAAATTGAGCGGTATCCTGAGCTCGTGGCTCATATTCGCGAGGAACTGCGACTTGTGGCGGCTAGCTGCCTCCAGCTCCCGGCCTTTCTCCTCGATCTCGCGGAACAGCTTGGCATTCTGGATCGCGAGCACCGATTGGGCTGCGAAGGTCTCCAGCAGATGGACAACTTGCTCATGGAAGGCACCTGGCTTGTGGCGCCTGACGACCAGTGCACCTACGATCTTGTTGCGTTTAGCCATGAAAGACGACGATTCGCCCAAAGCATGCAAAAGGGGCCCATCGGCTCTCGCGCCGCGATGCAAGGTCAGGAAAGCCTTACGCCAGATCAGTTTGTGAAAAGTCATTGCCCTTGTAAAGCAGTGCAAGCCGGTGAGCCTTCGCGCAAGCGTAGGCAAAACAATCGCCGAAATTGAGATCGGCTTTGTTCCCGACTGCTTTGCCGTATTTCATGCTGGCTTCGATCGCCCGGTCGCCGATGTCGCCGGATATCGTGATTTCCTTGCCGGCGATCTCGATCAAAAAGGCGTCGACGGTATCACGGGCTTGCGCCAGCATGTTGGCCGTGGGCTTGGCGTTCTTTTTGATGGCTTCGGCCGACGCTCGCGCGAGACCCTGGACTGCCTCGAACCGGACGAGCGGGGAGATATACAGCGGCTTGGTCGCGGCCGCGAGCCGCTTTTCCAGTTCTTCCGCGCCAGGTTCCTCGTTCAGGATGGCAACGATCACCGAGGCATCGACGAACATCAGTCGTCGCCCCACATTTCGTCGGTGAATTTCTTCATATCGAAATCAGGGTTGGCTGGCCCGATCCGCCGCGCCATTTCCTTGACTTTGGCAAGTCTCTCGCGCAGCGGGACGCTGCTGCGGTTGCGCTCGATCTCATGGCGCAAGGCGGTTCTGACGGCCTCGGTCTTGCTGCGCGCCTTGGTAATCTGCTGCAGCTCGACGGCCATGGCATCGACGTCGGGATCGCGAATGAAGAGCGGCATTTGTATATCCTCTGAGTGATATATGTATATCATATCGGAGATATACTCGCCAGCGAATTCGCGAGCGGCGGTTTTGATAAGGAGGGGAGGGAGGAATGCAGCTCGCGAAAATCCGTCGGGAGGGTCGGTTCTGGTGCTCAGTCCTTGGAATTGCTCGGCGTCTGAAACACGTCGCTCCGGCCATGTCACTGTCAACGCCCACATGCCCAAGGCGTATCGACGCTGCGTGCGCCGACGCGTGCGCATCCCAACATCCGCGGCAGTAACTATGACCAGTGAAGGAAAGGAAGAAAGAATGCTGAAAACCCAACACTTGATCAGATGCATGCCCTCGGGTTCGCCGGCATGGCGGCCGCCTGCGGGAGCTTGCCGAGCAGGACAGTGCTGGCGACCTAAGTCGCGACGAGTGGCTCGGCCTGATGCTCGATCGCAGCTCCAACTGATCCGCACGATTAGAAATGCAAATCTGCATTACCATCAATAGCAGAGGCCCGCGTTGTCGAGCAGTTGCCCCGGAGCTCGTGCCGGCCGCCCAAGGAGCGTACCGGTAAAATGGAGTGAAATCCTTA
Organism: Mesorhizobium sp. M1182; assembly: GCF_040318335.1. NCBI lineage: Bacteria > Pseudomonadati > Pseudomonadota > Alphaproteobacteria > Hyphomicrobiales > Phyllobacteriaceae > Mesorhizobium > Mesorhizobium sp. M1182. The sequence continues at coordinate 35,389 of NZ_JAMYMD010000028.1, read as the reverse complement.
GCCGTTCCTTCATTCATCCCGGCTTTAATACTTCCATGGAATGGGGTGGCCGTATCTTGAGGCGGTTTGTTAGCCGTCAGCGACAAACAGGCGAGAGCGGCAACATTGCTACTATTTTTGCCCTGTCGTTGCCGATTGTCGTCGGCGCAGCGGGTCTCGGTATCGAGACCTCCTACTGGTATTTTAGCAGCCTGAAATTACAGGCGGTGGCGGATGCGGCGGCCTATGCTGGCGCTTTGGAAAAGGTTTCGGGATCTGACAAGCCAACGATTGTCTCCGCCGCGACACTGTCAGCGACGACGACGGCTGGGACCCGTCAACAGGCACAATCGAAATCTTCACGCCCCCGTCCTCTGGCCCGAATGTCGCCCAAAAGGCCGTCGAGGTCATCGTCCATCAGAACCTCGATCGGTTTTTTACATCGATATTCACGCAAAACCCGGTCGGCGCACGGGCAAGAGCGGTGGCTCTTATCACGGCTGCTTCAAAGGCCTGCCTTACGGCGCTCGATCCTTCCGCTTCGAAAGCGGCGCTGTTTTCCGGCAGTTCCAACCTCAAACTGACCGGCTGCGTCGTAATGTCGAATTCGATAGCCGCGGACGCCATCAAGCTTCAGGGATCGGCAAGCCTTCAGGTCGATTGCCTAATATCGGCAGGCGGTGTTTCGTTGAGCAACCCCGTGACGACCGTCTGCGCCAGCCCGATAACCCAGGCGTTGCCCGCTGCCGATCCTTTTGCCGACTTGCCGGCGCCACCGGCCACGAACCCCTGTCAAAACAGCAACCAGTCGACGTTGCAACCTGGAACATACTGCAGGGGGCTCAGCTTGAGCGGCAATGTGACGCTCTCGGCCGGGGTATACGTCATTCAGGGAGGAGATTTCAAAGCGAACTCGAATGCAAATATTTCAGGCGAGGGAGTCATCATCTATCTGGCCGGCAGCGCGGGCGTCAGCATGAACGGCACGGCCACCGTCAAGCTCAGCGCACCGACGTTAGGCACCTATTCGGGAGTGCTGTTTTACGGCGACAAAGCTAACCGGACGGGATCGAACACGTTTAATGGCACGGCAGATTCGCTTTTGACCGGCGCTTTGTATTTTCCAACACAGGATGTCAATTACCTCGGCAATTTCTCGGGCAAAGGTGGTTGCACTCAGGTCGTCGCCAGTTCCGTGCAGTGGTCCGGCAATGCGAACGTCAATCAGGATTGCACGAGCCTTGGAATGCGAGACATTCCGGCCACGCAATCGATAAAGCTTGTCGAGTAATCTTCGTGGCACGGTTACCAGCCCGAATGTTCGGGAGCGATTCGGGTATTGCCTCGGTGGAGTTTGCGCTGGTTGTGCCGATCCTTTGCCTGGTACTTCTTGCCATCATTGACGGCTGGTCTTTTGTATCAAGCGCGTTGTCGATGCGTGCGGGCGTGAAAACGGCGGCCAATCTCGTGATGCAAGGGGCAGCCGACGACGCGGCTACCCAGACCGTCGCCCTTTCGAGCTGGGAAAATCATCCCGATGACGCGCAGGTGACGCTGAGCCGGAAACATATGTGCGGGATCACCGTGGTCGATCCATCTGTGCTGTGCGACAGTTTGAAAGCTTCCGCGGTTTTCGTTGAAATACAGGCGACGGCCACCTGGTCGCCGCCCTTCAGTTTCGGCGAGTTTTCCCTCTCGCGCGAGCTCAGCCACAAACAGGTGATACGTGTTCGCTAAAGGGAGAGCCTTCATACGTGGGGCATCAGGCGGAGCCGCACTGGAGTTCGCGCTGATCGCGCCTATTCTGATAATGCTTTTGATCGGCATCTTCGCATTCGGCTGGGCTCTGAATGCCATGTCACGTGTTCGCTATACTCTGGAAACCTCCTCACGAGCGCTGCAAATGAAGAATTCGCTGACCGAAGCCGAGATAAAAGCGATCGCCACGGCAAAATTGCTGAGTTTGGGATTAACCGACGTCGACGTAACAATAGCAATCGACGCCCCCAGCGGCGGCTTTCGAATGGCCCATCTGACCGCCAAATATGCGTTCGCGATCGAGTTTCCGTACTTCGACCGATACTCGATAAATTATGCGACAACTGTCACAGTTCCGTTGGTTGCGTCATGAGCGCACCCAATAGTCTCCTTACGCAACATGCGCAGTGATCGGCTTGTTCTTCTTTGCTTGCGTTCAGGTCTGCTTCACCGCCACCAGCCAGAACGTAGGCTTCGGCGCGGGCCTTCATCCTAGATCGGGGACGGCATGTATGATCACGGCCTTTGCCCCGGCAATGCGCGGCTTGCCGTCCCTCACCTCGGCCGCTATTCCCTGCCTAACGCCATCGCCCGCGTGCTGCACAGCGCGGACCGACGGCAGAGACTCCCTGACGAAGATAATCCCGGCCGCCGGCTCCGCGCTCGCTCACGATCTCGCCAGCGGAAAGTCCATGCACAGCGGGCGCTATCGCTTGACGGCGGTCGGCACCGGCCTGCGACGAAGAACTTGGCGCAACGTCTGAAGGCGGACGTTGGCACCCCCTTCCGGGCGGACCCATCGGCTACCCGGAAGGGCAGCTCAAGAATCCTGACAGGGTGCTGTATCCAGGCCGAGGCAAGGGGCCGAGGCATATGGAAACCCTTTTTGACCCGACTGGACAGCGATCGCAGCTCGACGCGGGTAACAACGCTCCGCGATTCAATCCGGCTCGCGCGTGGGCGGTTCTGATATACAAGTGGGGTGCCTAACGAAGGTCACAATGGTTGAAGAAGGCGACAACCGCCGCGAACGGAGACAGCGCGTCCTGAAGGGTGCCGCGATCATTAACGGCATCAACAACTCCGAAATCACCTGCACCATTCGAAACCAGAACGTCGGCGGAGCCAAACTCAAGGTGCCGGTCGAAGCCCTGGTGCCGGAGCATTTCCTTCTCTACGTGCCGACCGATGGCGTTGCCTATCGGTCTGTGTTGCGCTGGCGCAGGAACGACCGTGTCGGTGTGCAGTTCACCGAAACAGTGCCCAAACCGCGCCTTCACTATGGCTGAAGTTCTCGTTGCACCAGCCGAGCACCACCGGCAGCAACAGTAGGCACTGACCTTCAACACAGCAAAGGAAGCCGCCGTACTGCCATGGGCAAAGGCTCAACTCACACAAGCCGTCGATTGTCTCGTCGACCTTCAGGTTCTGACCGCTCAGCGCGGCATCGCGCCAAAATGTCGCCGCATCACGTTCATCGGGAACGGACAATGATTGGAACCGAACTCGCCAGCGCGGGCTCGCGGCGGTAGACGACCGAGAGGCTCTGCCGCCCCAGAATTTCCCGGTCAACCGCCGCAACCCCGGGTCGCTATCCTATGATGCGGGCCAGCACCGCGAGGCCGGGCCCCGCCACGGCCGCCGCGGCCATGTCGGCCATCACGCGATTGACCAGCACAATGCTGGCGCCTGCCCCGTACTCGGCAATCCATTTCGCGCCGGGCGTGCCGGAAAGCCTTGCATCGAAGTAGATCGACAATTAGGTCGACGTCGTCAGTTGCCCTGACATCCTCGAGCGTGACGGCATCGGTGATGAAAAGAGCGGTCGTCCATCCGCCGACGAGTACAAGGGCGCTCGCGCAGGTCGTCGCGTCCGCCAACGGCCGATCAGTTGGCAGGCCGCGGGCGCGGTCCCGGGCCGGGCTCGTAAACACCAACAAGACCTTCGACGTTGTTGCATTGATAGGCAATGCCAGCGCAAGCGACATTCGTAGATAAGAGATGGCTTAACTAAGAGTTCCCTCAACCACGCCCGGTTCGAGCAAGGATCGGGTAAACCGGCTCGGGACCCTACTCCTCGGCCAGCTCTCTTCCGGAACCTATTCAGCGGCACCAAAGTTGGGGTGGAGGTCAGGAGTGTGCGATGAGTTCCAAAACTGGGGATGGTCGGCTCTCTTTCATTGAGTTTCAGTCGCCCACGCTGGTCGAGAACGCGCCTGAGGACGGCGAATGGCTTCATGAGATCAAGTACGATGGCTACCGCACCGAACTGATCATTGAGGGCGGCAAAGCGCGAGCCTTCACGCGCCGTGGCTATGACTGGTCGCACCGATACCGACGAATTGTTCAAGCGGCGGCGGGCTTGCCGGTGAAGGCGGCGATCATCGACGGGGAGGCTGTCGTTCTCGGCGACACTGGCCTGCCGGACTACCAAGCGTTGGAACGGGAGTTGGGCAACCCAGACTCGCCGAGGCTCATCTTCTACGCATTCGACCTGCTGCACCTCAACGGGCGCGATCTGCGGCAGCAGCCGCTGGTAAGGCGTAAGGCAGCCCTAGAGAAGCTGCTGAAGAACTCAGCCCCGACATTGACCTACGCCGAACATCTGGAGTTGGGCGGCACGGACGTGTTTGAACATGCCTGCCGTATGGGGTTGGAGGGCATCGTCTCCAAGCGCACCGATGCCACCTACCGCTCAGGGATCCAGACCAGTTGGCTCAAGGTGAAGTGCATCAAGAGCGACACTTTCCCCATCGTGGCATTTGTCGAGAAGCTGGGCGCTCACCCGCGCCGCATCGCATCCCTCTACATCGGTCGCCGCGAGGGCGACCGACTGCTCTATGCCGGGAAGGCCCGCAGCGGCTACACCTTGAGCGTTGCTCAACTGGTTCGAGAGCGGCTCGACCCGCTGATCATCAGCAAGTCGCCTCTGTCAGAGCCCATCGTGAAGCCGAAGGCGACGTGGGTCAGACCAGAGGTGCTGGCCGAGGTACAGTTCAGCGGCGTCACTGATCGCGGCGTGTTGCGCGAGGCAGTATTCAAGGGTCTGCGAGAAGACCTCGTGGCGATCCCGGCCAAGCCTCCGGCGCCATCAAAGCGACGTGGACCAGCCCAGGAACATGGCGTTCCCAGCGAGAACATCCTGCAACTGCTGCCCGACGCGGTCTCGCCCTCCAAGGAAGAGCTTGCGCGCTACTGGCAGAGGGTTGCTGATTACGCACTCGTCCATCTCGGCCACCGACCGCTGAAGCTGGTCCGCCATGCTCTCGGGGCAACCTTCTACCACAAGGGCGCGCTGCCGAAGATCCCCGCAGCAGTGCATCAGTTGCGCGTTCAAAAGCGCGAGGGTGGCGAAGGTGTGCGCGTGTGGGTGGACGACCTTGCCGGCTTGCTGGGGCTGGTCGAGATGGACGCGGTAGAGCTGCATCCCTGGAACGCTACTGTTGACGACATCGAACATGCCGACCGGGTTGTTCTGGACCTTGATCCGGGCGAGGGGGTCGAGTGGGATGAAGTGATCGAGACCGCGCTAACGCTCCGCGACATCATGGAAGCGGAAGGTCTGCAGAGCTGGCCGAAGGTGACGGGCGGCAAGGGCATTCACTTGATGGCCCCACTTGAGACGAAGATTACGCACGACAATGCCCGGCTCCTTGCCCGATCGTTCGCCAAGCGCCTCGCTGAAGCTCATCCCGATCGCTATCTGCTCTCCGCTGCGCCGGCAGCCCGAAAGGGCCGCATCTTCATCGACTACCTTCGCAATGGGCGCGGTAACACGGCGGTCGGCGCCTTCTCCCCACGAGCGCGACCCGGCTTCCCAATCGCCCGTCCCGTGACCTGGAGCCAGGTTGAGGCAGTCATCCGTCCAGATGCCTTCACCATTGACCGTCCGTTTAGGGCGGCTGCGAGAAAAGCAGCGTGAGCAATCTCGCAGCGCATTCTATAGCAGTGGGCGAAGACGCCCAGCGATTCCGCCGAACATTCGATCATGTCAACTACTTGCCGGACGGGTCGATCTCTATCCAGGCGGGCACGTGATCACTCGGCTTTTCCCAGCCTCGCAGGTCAGCGTCCACGCCCGCGTCACGTAACCTGTTCGAAAGTGATGGGCTGACGAGGAGGTGGTCCATCCGCAGGCCGGAGCTCCGATCATAACCGCCTCGGTAGGAGAAGTTCCAGTACGTGTAGATGCCTTTCTCCGGATGAATGCAGCGGACGGCATCCATCCAGCCATTGTCTAGCATTTCGGCGTAGGCCTGCCTGCTCTCCGGAAAGTAGACTGCGTCGCCTAGCCAACGTCTCGGCACCACCGCATCGATCGGCGTTGGCACGACGTTGTAGTCGCCGCACAGAACGCTTGTGATCCCCTCCTTGAGCAGTAGCTGGCCGTAGCTGATCAGACGGTCGAACCAGCGGAGCTTATAGTCGAATTTCGGGCCGGGCGCTGGATTGCCGTTGGGCAGGTAGATGCACCCCACGACGATCCCATCCACCTCTGCCTCGATATACCGGCTGTGAGTATCGTCAGGGTCACCCGGCAGGCCGCGTCGACGCTCCAGGGGCTCCTTTCCCCGTGCGAGTATGGCTACACCGTTGTAGGACTTTTGCCCGTGCCAGATCGAGCCATAACCGGCGTTCCTGACGGCTTCCGCGGGAAATTTCTCATCCGAAGTCTTCAATTCCTGAAGGCACACGATGTCATAGTCGGTCTGACCCAGCCACTTGATGAGCAAGGGCAGACGACCGTTCACCCCGTTGACGTTAAAGGTTGCGATACGGGTCATCCGAAGTTCTCAACAACCCTTGGCGATTTGAGCATGGAAGGCTCAGATGTTGATGCTTGCATCATGCCGGCAAAGGGGGGCCTTGTCAGTCGTCTTTCTAGAATGGCGGTCGAGCAGTTTCATCAAGCGTGCCAGATGGAGCGATGAGCGCAGGAGCTGGTCGTCGGGAGCGTCGTAGCCGAAGTCGCGAGCGGTAGATGCGGCGCTCACAATCCGGCGTTAAGGCGGCCGCAACGCACGGACTCTTCGGACGGGTGGAGCTTGGGCAGGTCTACTGCGGACTGAGGGCGACCGCCTTGGGTCCAGTGGGTTTAAGTAATTTGCGAAGGAATCCTATATGGCCGAGCCACAGCTCTCAATCGTAGCGGCAAGGCGGGCGATCTTGCGAAGGGTTGAACCGAAGCACGGCTGACCTTGTGGACCACATCGGTAGCCTCAAAATGGGAGGTCTTTGAGAGAAGAAGCCGACAAGAGGAATAATAAGCCGTGACCATGCGGTGTTTAGCTGGTCTATTCACCGCATAAATCGCGGCAAATGATCTTGCATATACGACGATTGAGGCCCATATTCGACGCAAAAAGTGCGGAGAATATGGCGACCTATATCTACCAGCTTGAAAACTGGCCGCAGTTCGAGTGGCGCAGCCAGGACCTTGCCGATCAACTGGCGACGGTGCGCCATCGGCAGGGCCGGCTGCTGGGGCGGATGGAGGCGCTAGGCTTCGAATTGCGTGCCGAGGCGATGCTTCAGACCCTAACGGAGGACGTTCTCAAATCCAGCGAAATTGAGGGTGAAATTCTCGACAAGGAACAGGTGCGGTCGTCCATCGCCCGCCGACTGGGCATGAATATTGGCGCACTGGCGCCGGTCGACCGCGATGTCGAGGGCGTGGTCGAGATGATGCTCGACGCAACTCAGAACTATCAGGCCCTACTTACGGATGAGCGGTTGTTCGTCTGGCATGCGGCCCTGTTTCCGACGGGTCGCAGCGGCATGACGAAGATTATCGTCGGTGCGTGGCGGCATGAAGCCTCTGGTCCGATGCAGGTCGTCTCAGGTCCCATCGGTCGGGAGAAAGTCCACTATGAAGCTCCAGCAGCGGCCCGGCTTGAGCTTGAAATGGCCTCGTTCATCGACTGGTTCAACGGTTACGCGCCGCTTGATCCCGTTCTGAAGGCGGGGGTCGCCCATCTATGGTTCGTCACCATCCATCCCTTCGAGGATGGCAACGGCCGTATCGCCCGCGCGATCGCCGACATGATGTTGGCGCGATCGGAGGGCAGCGCTCAGCGGTTCTATAGCATGTCCGCGCAAATCCGGGCGGAGCGGAAGGACTACTACGCGATCCTCCAACGGACGCAGAAGGGCAGTCTCGACATCACCCCTTGGCTGCAATGGTTTCTAAGCTGCCTCGACCGCGCCTTCAGCGGGGCCGAGGAGATTTTGGCCAATGTGCTGCGAAAGGCCCGTTTTTGGGAGGAGATGGTCCAACGACCTCTAAGCGAACGCCAGCGCAAAGTCGTCAATCGGCTCCTGGACGGCTTCGAAGGCAAGCTCACCTCCTCGAAATGGGCAGTGCTGACCAACACCTCACCTGACACGGCCTTGCGCGATATCAATGATCTCCTGGCGCAAGGGATACTCGTGAGAGATGAAGCCGGTGGGCGAAGCACGAGCTATTCGCTGGCAGGATTGGATGATGGGCCGGATCGCGCGCCTCGGCGACATCGTTGAAACAGGAGCGCGAGCCGACAGCGCGCCCAAAGCATGATTGGCCCGCTCGATTGGTTCGGAGAATGCGTCTATGCCGTTTGTCGCTCGGCACTGGTCCATCGGGTTCGGTCGCAAGCCGTTAGGGCCAGTCATTGACGAACTTTCCGCCTTGATAGCCGCCATTGAAGCCCCAGCGAGCGGTTTGATGGGCTGCAAAACCCCTGAATCGCGCTTTGGCTTTGCCTAGGCACCCAACGCCTTCTGGTTTCGCCATCCTGACAGCACCACAACCCGTACGGCAACCGACGCTGGGCCTGATATTTTATCTCCTATTTCTGCGCAGCCGCAACTCGCTGCAACATCGGTTTTGACATCAAGCCATCAGATGCCATCTTGCTAGCAGGCGAAATGAGCCTATACAGTGGGTGCCAAGGAGTCCGATATGGCCGAGCCACAACTCTCAGTCCGCAGCGCCAAGGCGCGTGATCTTGCACACCGGCTTGCCCGTCGTGAAAACCGCTCGATTGCGGAGGTGGTCGAGCGCGCCCTCGAATCTTACGAGGTCCGCGAGGCCGGTCGTGAGCCTGCTTCTGCCTTCTACCCGCGGCTTTCAGCGCAATCCGGCACAGACATCGACCTTGAGGCGGTGATCCGTGAGAGTCGCCGGCCGAATCGAGGCGTCGAGCTTTGATCTTTGTCGATACGAACGTCGTTTCCGAAACGTTGAAAAAGACCCCAGACGAGGCAGTCATTGCCTGGCTGATCCGATACGATGCCGAACTCGCGCTTCCAACCGCGATGATTGCCGAGATCGCGTTCGGCATCCAGAAGATAAGACCGGATCAACGTGCCGAACGGCTGGAGCAAGGGTTGTCGGACTGGCGCCGGCGTTTCGCAGACCGCATCTTCGGTCTGACAGAAGAGGCTGCGCTGGTTTATGGGGAAATTATGGGTGCTGCTGCTCGCCAGGGACGCGGCATGTCGGCACCCGATGGCATGATCGCGGCGATCGCTCGGGTAAACGGTGGCCGCCTCGCCACGCGCAATCTGACTGACTTCGAGACGGCAGGACTCGTTCTGACATCTCCGTGGGAGTTCTGAAGCGTTTTCCTGTCGTCGCTGTTGTTCAAGCCCATCTGCCAGTCACAGACGGGCTGCAAGGCCGTCAAAGCGCAGGCGAGCGATATCAGGTTCGATTTGCATGCCGTCAAAATCCCCTGAAGGTCACTCGAAGCGCCTCAGCGGCAGCCTGACCGTAAGGGTACGGCAACCGGCCTGCCTTTCTTCAGGAAAACCATTGGCCTCGCTGGGCTTGTGAGACAGCGAGAGATGCCCGATCTGAAACAGATGGCGGATGTGAAACAATTGAAATTGCTCGGCGTCCTGGCAGCGACGGCGATCGGTCTATATGTCTGTTATCTGCTGGCGTGGCCTTTTTTGCCGGCATTGACCTGGGCGCTCGTCCTGGCAATTATTCTGTCTCCGGCTCACCGGTGGGTTGAGAGACGGGTCGGAAATCGAAACCTGGCAGCGCTGATATCGGTAAGCGTCGCGGCGATCGCCGTCGGCCTGCCGCTGGCGCTCGTCGCACAACAGCTCGTTCGCGAGGCGGTAAACGGAGCGACTTATCTGGAGGAGGTCATCCGCGGTTGGGACGCAGTCGGCTTCATGTCTGGCTATCCCACGCTTTCGGCCATTGCCCAATGGATCGAGAACCAATTCGATCCGGCCGGCTCAGTCGCCGCATTCGTGCAATGGCTGACGGGACAAAGCACATCGCTATTGCGTGGCTCCATCTATCAAGTCGCGATGTTCGGCCTGACATTTTATCTTCTGTTCTATTTTCTGCGCGACCGCCAACATGGCCTGCAAGCCGTCGCGGGCCTTTCGCCCCTGCGCGCTCCGGAGACAGCCTACATCTTGTCCCGCTTTGCGGAGTCCGTCCATGCAACACTGCTCGGCACCGTGTTCGTCGCCGCCGTCCAGGGAACATTGGGTGGCCTGATGTTCTGGTGGCTCGGCCTGCCGACGCCAGTCTTTTGGGGCCTTGTCATGGGACTTCTTGCCATCGTGCCCGTGCTCGGGGCGTTTGTGATCTGGGTGCCCGCAGCGGTCTATCTCGCACTGGAGGGAGCTTGGGCCAGCGCAGCGATATTGACCGTCTGGGGCGGCGTCATCGTCGGCGGCATCGACAATCTGCTCTATCCGATGCTTGTCGGGAATCGGTTGCGCCTCCACACGGTGGTGGCCTTTATCGGCGCGGTCGGCGGCATCGTCTTGTTCGGAGCATCCGGCCTTGTCCTCGGACCTGCGGTGATCGCCATCACAATCAGCCTCATCGATGTGCTAAAGACTCGATTGACCGACCGGCCGACGCCGGCGCGCGCTGGTGAGCTACCGCATCAGTCCGTGACGGATTGATCAAGCGCGAAAAGGGCGCTGGCCTTCGAGTGGTAGCGCGAAACCTGAACAACCTCTGGGCAGAGATCTCAACGAAGGCAAGCACATCAGCCAGGCTGCTGTATTGCGGCAAGCTTCCAGTCACCGCCGTTCTGCCGCGTAAAGGTCCACAGTTCGGCCGTCTCCGTCGGCTGATCGGCCCCGCCCTCAACGATCTTGCCGCTGATGCGGTCGCGGGTCACGTCGCGAGACTCATAGCGCAAAGCGGCCGTCGCGTAGTCGCGATCACCCTCCCGCCAACTTTCCGCAATATCGGCCTCCAGCAGGCTGACGTCTGACACGTCGTTCCTGACGCCCTTTTTGGCATTGTCGGCAAGTTCCTCGGACAGATAGGACACCATCTCGGGTGTCACCAACCGGCGCAATGCCGCATGGTCCTCGCGCCCGAATGCCTCCTGAACTTCCGTCAGCCGTTGCTGGAACGTGTCGAGGTCGGTTTGGGTGAGTGTGATCTCATCGGAAGCGTTGGCTTGGCTCGTTCCGCCAAATCCTGACCCGATGCCGGTAATGGAGGAAGTCGGGCCGTTGCTCGGCTCGTGCCGCGCTGCTGCGTTTCGCGCAAAGGTCCCGGTGCCCCGCGAGGCACCAGCCGTAACGGACGCTGGGCTTTGCGCCGACTGCAAGCGGAAAAAGCGGATCGCCAGCATGATCGCGCCGCCGAACAGCAGTACTTGGAGCAAAAGACCCAACATGCCGGCCAAGCCGCCGAACCCATGACCCAGAAGAACGCCGATCAAACCGCCGAGAAGCAGCCCACGTATCATCGATCCGCCGAGGCCGTTGAAGAAGCCCGGGCGCTGGAATGCCTGCGGCGGACGGGCCGCATTGTTCGTGGCCGCATTGGGCGTCATCGAGCGCTCGACCGGTGCGGCCGGTTGCGGCGCAACTCTGGTCGGCGGGACCGGCTGGAAAGTGCGCATGCCGCGACTGCCGAAGCTGCCGCCACGGCGCGCATCGGCGTGATCCACAGCGACCATGGAAAATGCCAGGAACAACCCCACAAACAAAACTGCAAACCGTCCCCAACGCGAAATCAGCATAGGCAAGTCCTCAAGTGACACTCTTTCCGCTCATATGGGGTGCGTCGATCGAAATAGCAGTGAATCGTCCGTCGAGATATTTTCGGGCGGCATGGTCGGCCGCCCGCCGGTGTTCACGACGAGAATGTCTGCCCTACCCAAGCGCGATGATCGCTGTTCGACCACGCAGGCTCCCGCACCCGGCCGACCGGCATCGGTCGCGTCAACAGCATCGCTCATGCAAGCCTGTGGTCATCGATGTCCCCGGCGATGATGCCGAGGTCTCCCGGCGAAGACTCGATTGACTTACAGCTTTCCTATGTACTATCAACATATCTGGAAAACCTGCCATACAGGTTTGCCCACTCCTGAACGGGAGATTGCGTGAGCACGGCCGTATCCGCAAAACATTCCGACGCAGCGAGCCTGGTCAGCAATACGATCGGCGAGATCACGCGCCATATCCGCGCGCATGAGCTCGGGCCCGGCGACCGGCTGCCCAGCGAGGCCGCGCTTTCGAGACAATTGAGCGTCTCGCGTACCGTGGTTCGCGAGGCCTTCAGCTCGCTCGCCGCCATGCGGCTTATCGACCTGAGGGCGGGCAGACGGGCTACCGTCGCCGAGCTGGATTATGGCGCGATGTCACTGGTGATCGAGCATGGCGTCCACACCGAGCAGATCACGGTGCAGCAAATCTATGACGTGCGCCGCACGATTGAGACCCGCACCGCCATGCTGGCGGCCTTGCGCAGAACAGCCGACGAAGTGGAAAGGATCAGGACGCACGCGCTCGCCATGCTCGAGAATTTCCAGCGGCCGGAACAGGTCATGGAGCACGATCTCGCCTTTCACCTCGAAATCGCCAAGGCTGCGAAGAATCCGGTTTTCAGCCTCATCGTCGGCGCGTTCGAGCGCGTATCGCGCCAGACCTGGCCGATCGGCTGGCGGACCCGCCCTTCGGATGCCGAGCAGTTGGCGATGATCCAGATCCATATCGACCTCGCCGAAGCAATCGAGACCGGTGATCCCCAGTCGGCGCGTGACCTGATGGCGAGGCATTTTGACGAGAGCGTCAAGGCCCTGCTGGCGGCCGGCATCGCCTGAGGAGCAGGGGCGCAATGAAGATCACGAAACTGGAAACGCTGCGGCTCAAGGAGCGGCCGAACCTTCTGTGGGTCCTGGTTCACACGGACGAAGGCCTCGTCGGACTCGGCGAGACCTTTTTCATGGCTGAAACCGTCGAGACCTATCTGCACGAATATGTCGCGCCGTGCGTGATCGGGCGCGACCCCTTGCAGATCGACCTGCTTGCCGCCGACCTCGTCGGCTATCTCGGTTTCCGATCGACGGGCGCGGAAGTCAGGGGCAATTCCGCTTTCGACATCGCGCTTTGGGATCTGTTCGGAAAGGCGACGGGTCAGCCGATCGCACAACTCCTCGGCGGGTTCACCAGGCACGAGATCAGGACCTACAACACCTGTGCCGGAACCGAATACATCAAGAAGGCCACCGGGCAGACGACGGCCAACTACGGGCTCGATAAGCCTGGCGACGCCTATGATGATCTGAACGGCTTCCTTCACCGCGCCGACGAACTGGCGCATTCGTTGTTGGAGGAAGGCATCACGGCCATGAAGATCTGGCCCTTCGACATGGCCGCCGAGAAAACGCGCGGCCAGTATATATCGCAGCCCGACTTGAATTCCGCGCTGGCGCCGTTCGAGAAAATCCGCGATGCGGTCGGCGACAAGATGGACATCATGGTTGAATTCCATTCAATGTGGCAGCTGCTGCCGGCCATGCAGATCGCTCGCGAGCTTGCCCCCCACAAGACCTTCTGGCACGAAGATCCAATCAGGATGGACAGCCTGTCCAGCCTGAAACGCTATGCCGAGGCTTCGCTGGCGCCGATATCGGCTTCGGAAACGCTCGGTTCCCGGTGGGCCTTCCGCGACCTTCTCGAAACCGGAGCGGCCGGTGTCATCATGCTTGATATCAGCTGGTGCGGCGGGCTCTCGGAGGCGCGCAAGATCGCTGCCATGGCTGAAGCATGGCACCTGCCGGTCGCGCCACACGACTGCACAGGTCCAGTGGTGCTCGGCGCATCGACCCACCTGTCGCTGAATGCGCCGAACGCGCTTGTCCAGGAGAGTGTCAGGGCCTTTTACAAGACCTGGTACCGCGATCTTGTGACCGCTTTGCCGCAGGTGAAGAACGGCATGATCACCGTGCCCCCCGGACCGGGCCTCGGCATGGAACTGAACCCGGAGATCGATCGCGCCTTCACGGCGCTTCGACGGGTGAGCGACGCATCTACTCTCTGAAAATGAACCTGAAGCAGCTTTCTACGGAGGAGGAGAATCATGAAGAAGCTACTTATCTCGGCAGCCTTGGCAGCAGTACTGGCTGGTGGCTCGGCAATCGGCTCACGCGCACAGGAGCCGATGAACATCGTCTTCACGCATCATTCGTCGGCGTCGAACCCGTTCTGGCAGGCGGTGAAGAAGGGCTTTGACGACGCCTGCGCCAAGATCCAGGCCAATTGCCAGATGGTCTTCACGCAGACCGAAGGTTCGATCGAGCAACAGTCGGCCAACATGCAGGCGGCACTCGCGGCAAAACCGGACGCGCTGATCACCTCGATCGTCGACAACAATGCCTTCGACCAGATCATCGCCGACGCCCGCGCTGCCGGCGTCACGGTCATCGCGTCCAACGTCGACGACACCGAGGGTGCAGCCGGCAATGCCCGCCAGGCCTTCATCGGCCAGGGCTTCATTCCCGCCGGCTACGAACTCGGCAAGAAGATGTCCGAGTTCTTCCCCAAGGAAGGCAAGATCAGGGCGCTCGTCGGCGTCTCCGCGCCCGGTCAGAACTGGTCGGAACAGCGCGCTGCCGGCGTCATGAAGTTCCTTGAGGAATACAAGGCGGCGAATGCCGGACGCGAAGTGGTCATTGAACGGCTCGACACCGGCACAGATGGCGCCGTCGTCGCCGATCGTGTTGGCGCCTATCTGTCTGCCCACCCGGACACCACGGTGTATTTCGACACCGGCCTTTGGCATGCCTACGTGGCCCAGGTCCTGATCGATCGCGGCATCGAGCCGGGCAAGGTGCTGATGGGCGGCTTCGACATCGTCTCGGAAGTCCTGCAACAGATGGAAGCGGGTTACATCCAGGTCCAGGTCGACCAGCAGCCCTACATGCAGGGCTTCATGCCGGTGATGGAAGCTTATCTCGCCAAGAACGTCGGTCTGCTGCCGGCAGACATCGACACCGGCAAGGGCATCATCGTCAAGGAAGACGTGCCGAAGCTCAAGGAACTGGCCGCACAAGGCGTGCGGTAGGCGCGAAGCCGGCGTCCTCTCCTCGTTCTTTACGCGGAGAGGGCAAGGGGAGGGCCAGGCAGCACGGCCTTGGGCGTCGGCTCCGTCCCATCCTCCAACGGCATCTCCATTG
Organism: Mesorhizobium sp. M1182; assembly: GCF_040318335.1. NCBI lineage: Bacteria > Pseudomonadati > Pseudomonadota > Alphaproteobacteria > Hyphomicrobiales > Phyllobacteriaceae > Mesorhizobium > Mesorhizobium sp. M1182. The sequence continues at coordinate 20,216 of NZ_JAMYMD010000028.1, read as the reverse complement.
TCAGGGGCGGTAGCAGACAGACTGCCGCCATCCCCTTGCCGATGCGACAAGCCAGCGCAAACAATCCCAAGCCGGAGCGAATGATGAAGCGCTTGATGAAGATTTATCTGGAGAAGCCGGAGCTTGCGGCGGTCGTGTTCCTGCTCCTCCTCCTCCTCGTCTTTCAGATTCGCTCGAACGGCGTATTTCTGAACACACAGAACGTGCGCGGAATGCTTGGGCTGCTGCCTGAAATGGGGCTGGTCGCGATCGGCGTGACCCTGCTGATGATATGCGGCGAGTTTGATCTTTCGGTAGGCTCGGTATTTGCGCTGACCCCGATGACCATGGCGGTGATGCTGGCGGCAGGCGTGCCGTTCGCGCCGGCCTTTGCCGCCGGGCTCGCGATCGCCGCCCTGATTGGCTTCTTCAACGGGTTCATAACGATTCGTTTCGCGATACCAAGCTTCATCACCACGCTTGGCATGCTGTTCATCGCGCGTTCGCTGACGGTGGTAATCTCCGGTGGCTTCCCTCCTGTCATCCCGGCCAACGCTCTGCCCAAATGGCTGTTTACGATCTATGTGGGGCCGGGCGACCTCTTTCGCATGTCGTTCTTCTGGTTTCTCGCCGTGGCAATCCTGGTGACGGTGCTTCTGTCGCGCACGAATTTCGGCAACTGGGTGCGCGCCACCGGCGGCTTTCTGCCCGCCGCGCAATCGATGGGCATCCCGACGGCCCGGGTGAAGGTCGCCTGCTTCATGATCTGTTCGGTGCTCGCCGGCTTTGCCGGCACCATTCAGGTGATGCGGCTCGGCGCGCCGCTGCCTTCGATCGGCGAGGGGCTGGAGTTGCAAGCCGTGTCGGCTGCCGTCATCGGTGGCGCCTCGCTGACTGGCGGCATTGGCACCATCTTCGGCGGCATCATTGGGGCTGCCCTGATCCGCGTCATCGACAACGGACTGGTGCTGAGCCAGGTTGACGCCAACTGGTTCAAGATGGCAATCGGCTTCCTGACCATCTTCGCGGTCGTCGTGAACGCCTGGCTTCGAAAGCGGGGCAGGGCAATGAAGGTGGAGACCTGATCATGGCGGCACCCATCATCGCGATCAAGGGACTCCAGAAATGGTATTCCGGCGTCCACGCCTTGAAGAACGTCACTCTCGACATCTACCCAGACGAGGCGCTGGGCCTCGTCGGCGACAACGGCGCCGGCAAATCGACGCTGATCAACATCCTGTCAGGCACCCAAAAGCCCGATGGCGGCGAGATCAGGATCGACGGTGAACCGGTCCGCTTCTCGAACCCGCGCGACGCCATGGATCGCGGCATCGAGACGATCTACCAGTACAATTCGATGGTCCCGACCATGACCATCGCACGCAACGTTTTCATCGGACGCGAACCGGTGAAGGGCTCGGTTTTCGGCATCGGCATCCTGGACCAGAAGCGCATGCGTGACGAAAGCGTCAAGGCGATCGCCGACGTCGATCTGCATCTGAGGTCGCCCGACGCGCTGGTCGGCGAACTGTCGGGCGGCCAGCGCCAAGGCGTGGCGATCGCCCGGGCCATGCACTTCAAGTCGAAAGTCATGATCCTCGACGAGCCGACCAATCATCTCTCGGTCAAGGAGACGCGAAAGGTGATCGGCTTCGTTCGCGCCCTCAAGGCCCAGAACATCACCAGCGTCTTCATCAGCCACAACATGCATCATGTTTTCGAATGCTGTGACCGGGTCGTGGCGATGGCGCGCGGCGAGATCGTTCTCGACAAGCGGATCGGCGAGACTTCGATCGAGGAAATCCACGAGGTTCTGTGACGCGAAGAAGCGATCACTCGCGAGCCGCTCTGCTGGCAGAGGTCAGTCTGCGCTACGGCTTTTCCGCAAGGATCGCCTCAGCGGTTTTCTCGTCGGTGATCAGCACATCGACGACGCCGAGACGCAGCACGGCACGCAGCACCGGAACCTTGTCGAGGCCGCCGGAGGGCAGGATCACAGTGTCGACGTCGCGCAGATGTTCGGGGGCGAGGCCGATGACACGGCTGTTTAGCGGGTGATCGACGAGTTGTCCGTCGGCGCCGATCCAGTGACCGCAGATATCGCCGACGGCTCCGGCTTTTTGGAGCGATCTGAGATCATCGTCTCCTACCAGTCCGATCCGAAAGATGGTGGCGTCCTTGTGCACCGCGCCCACCGAAACGAAAGCGGCGTCAACGTCGCGGGCATGGGTGAAGGCGTCTTCCAGAATGGACTGGCGCATAAGCAGATCGCGCGTGGCCTCCGTGTCCGTGAACACCGGTGCTGCGATGTAGTAGCATTCCGCGTCGAAAAGCGCCGCGAGCCGCGAGGCGATTTCATAGATGTTGATCGCCGATCCACGCGTGAGCCCGCCGAGCAGGGAAACGACCGACATCCCTCTGACGGGGCGTACGGTCACTGAGCGCAGACTAAGCTGGAGCGTCCGTCCCCATCCCACGCCCACCGATATCCCGTCACGGATTCTATGCGACAGGGCTTCACCGGCAGCGGCTGCGATCACCTGTGGCACCAGGGCGGGATCGGGCGGTGTCGGAACCACGATTGGGTCGGAAACGCCATAGGCGTCCCGCAGCCGGTGCTCCAACTCGATGCAGTTCGCCACCTTGGAATTGATGCGAATCTGAACGATCCCGCGCTGACGGGCATGCGCCAGCATCCGGTTGACGCGAAGGCGTGTCAGGCCAAGAGACTTGGCGATTTGTGCTTGCGTCAGGTCACCGACATAAGCAAGCCAGGCGGCGCGTACGAGCAGCCCTTCCTCGCGATCGGCCGTGACGGAACTCGTTACGGCTTGGCGGCCATCGCGTTTCTTTCGCGCTGGTTTCTCCATCAGATCATCCTGTCCACTCCGCGGCAGCGGGTCCAGAGCGGCTCGGCGGAGCCATGTGCTCATCGATATGAGGCATCAATCGAGTTTCCCGGCTCCGCTAGCCTCGATGATAGCGGTCGAAGGACAAAACCAGCGGAGCATCATGGCAAATTGCGTCGATGATGGCGCTCGTCAGCGGCAGGCGATCGTGGGGAAGTACACCCCGGGCCATCATATTCTTCAAAGTCGGACCAAGGTCCAGCGCCAGTTGCGCGCCCTCGATCGTGTCTGAACTCATGTGTTCGCGCTTCGCCACGGAATAGGGCAGGCCGCGGCCGAGCAGGCGCCCCATGCGACCGTTACGGCCCGCCTGGCAGGTCACATAAAGATCGCCGGAGCCGGCCAGCCCCAGCACTGTTTCGACCTTTCCACCCAGGGCTTCGACCAGAATCGCCATCTCGGCGAGGGACTGCGAGAATAGCGACGAGGCAAGATTGTGCATCAGTGCGCCATTGGGCGCCTTGCCGTCGCGCTCGAGCAGCCCGACGGGAGCTCCAACGGCGAGTGTGTAGAAATTCTTGAAAGCGGCGCAGATCTCGACGCCGACGAGATCGGATGACGATCGCGCATGATAGAAAGGCGCGCGCAGAATGCGGGACGCCGCGGCCACCTGGTCGGGATCATGCCCGGCCACGATCACAGAGGTGTCGCGCTGCGCCGCCAGTTCGCCGGCAATGCAGGGTCCGCCGACGGCCATCACCGGGACCGACAAGCCGGTGCGTTGCTCGATCTCGCGGGCAAGCAGATGTGGCAGGATTTCCACGCCTTCGTCGCTTGCTGCAAGCCCTTTCGTAATCATCAGTATCGGCACGGGCGACTTGATGCTTTCTGCAATGCGGTCGATCGCCCAAGGAATGCCGGCCGACGAGACGCCGAGTACAAGCAGATCGGGTCCATCGTTCATCGCCGCAGCGAATTCGGTCCAGGAACAGGCGGTTACCACATCAGGCAGAGCGATGTTGAGGCGTGGGTGATGACTTGTGCTGGCCACCGAGCCGACGATCTCCCCATCGAGATGGGTCCCGACAAGAGTGATGCGGTTACCAGCGTGAGCGGCCGGAAGCGTCATGGCAGAGCCCATGACGCCGGCGCCGAGGATGATGATCCGCGCCATTCAGCTTCTTCCCTTGTCCAGCCGCTCGCCGCTGCCCTGGTCGAACAGATGGATTCGCTCAGGCGCCGGCTCCAGATGGATCACAGCTCCAGGAGAGAGCTCCATGCGGTCATGCAGCACCGAGCAGATTGCGGTGTTGCCCATGCTGGCAAAGATGTGGATTTCGGGGCCGGTCGGCTCGACAACCGTAATCCTCGCCGGAATTCCGCGCCCGTCGGCCACTGGTCGAAGATGTTCGGGGCGAATGCCGTAGATCACCTTTTGGCCGGGCCGGACCGCAGCCCCTGGCGGCAGCGGGAGGAATAGCTCGTCGGTCCGCACCACCCAGGCGTCGCGCTCGGAAGCCACCTCGCCATGGAACATGTTCATTGCGGGCGAGCCGATGAAGGAGGCGACGAAGAGGTTTGCCGGGCGATCGTAGACATCGAGCGGGCGCCCGATCTGCTCGATATGGCCGTCGCGCATAATGACGATGACATCGGCCATGGTCATGGCCTCGATCTGGTCATGCGTGACATAGACGGTGGTGGTCTTCAGCCGCTGGTGGAGCTCCTTGATTTCGGTGCGCATCTGCACCCGCAGCTTGGCATCGAGATTGGACAGCGGTTCGTCGAACAGGAACACAGTTGGGTCCCGCACGATGGCGCGACCCATGGCGACGCGCTGCCGCTGGCCGCCCGAAAGCTGGCGGGGGTACCGTTCCAGATAGGGTGTCAGGTTGAGGATCGATGCCGCCCACCCGACCTTCTGTTTGATTTCTTCGTTGGGGCGCTTCTTCAACTGCATGGAAAAGGCCATGTTGTCGAAGACTGTCATGTGCGCGTAAAGCGCGTAATTCTGGAAGACCATCGCGATATTGCGGTCTTTGGGATGGAGCATGTTGACGACCCTGTCGCCTATGGCGATCTCACCGGACGTGATGGGCTCGAGACCGGCTATCATGCGCAACAGCGTGGACTTGCCGCAGCCGGACGGCCCCAGCAGAACGACGAACTGGCCATCCTCGATCGAGAGATCGAGTCCATCGATAATCGAGAGGGCGCCATAGTCCTTCTTTATGTTGCTGATGGTGACAGACGCCATAAATTGCTACCCTTCGATTGCCCTTGCCGGTTGGATCTCATTTTCGCCATGCGAGCGATTGGCGATCGGATGCGCTCTCACCATTCGCTCTCCAGAAACTCTTCCAAGAGTCCCGCATCGGCGGCCAGGTTGACAAAGGACCATCGGCCGCGGATTTCTCGCGAATAGCGAATGGCGTCGTGCCAAAGCGCGCGCGGCAGGTCTAGTTCCGCGCCGGTGACCGGCCCTCCCGCAGCCTTGAGTGCTGCCTCCATGCGGGCGACCGGCATTGCCATGGGCCGAACCTCCTGGCGCAGCGCCGGCCAGATTTCCGCAAGCCTGCGGTTGAAGATTTCCGACTGGCTGGCGTCGAGTGCCGTCTTCTTCATCTCGGCAATGCAAAGTGGTCCAAGTTGCGCGCCATAACGGGCCAGCATCGCCGCCTCGTCGATGGCGGTCGGCTTCACCTGCGGCGGCTTTTCCATGTCCAGCAGCCGCGCTTGCAGCCGCGCCATGACCAGCGAGGCAACCCCCACCTGCTGGCCGTGCGTGGTGCCGGGATGATGGTCTTGCGCGAACATGTCGACCCAATGGGAAATCTGGTGCTCTCCCATGGACCCGGGATGGGAAACGCCGGCAAAGCACACGCCCATCGAGCACAGCGTCAGGACGCGCTGGAGATGCCCGACAGCGGTGACGTCATGCCTGGCAAGGCCAGGCGCATGGGCCAGCATCGGCTCCTCATCGCCCGCCTGCAGCAGGTAGGGCACCTCGGAATAGTAAGTGTCGAACAGCCGATGCGAAGCCCACCAGTCGATCTGGGCCGTGGAGCGGCAGAGGCTGTCGCCAAGCCCGGCGGCGCTGAGCCAGGCGGGCGCTGCGGCCGACACGCCAAGGTCCAGGAAGATGCCCCGGGGCGCGTGTGAGGGCAGCGAGATCTTGAGCCCGGAGGCCAAGGTCACCGACGCTGTCGAGGCGCCGTAGCCATTCATCGAGGCGGCCGTGCCGAAGACGGCATAGGGCCGCTCGTCGAGGAAGGTTGCATGCTTGCAGCTGTCATTGAGGACGCCCGACCCGACGGCCACGACCCCGTCGGCGTGACGTGTCTTCTCCCTGACCATCTGGATCGTCGCCTCATCACAGTCGAGGCCGTCAGGCAGCACGATTTCATCGATGTCGGCGATGGCACGCAGCGCCTTCGCGACGCGCCTGCCCATCACATCGACGGTGTTGATATCGGAGACCACGGCGATGCGGCTGCCTAGCTTCAGCGGCGCAACGAGATCCGCCTCGCGGCCCTCCGTCGTCTCGAGCAATTCGATCGTCTGGAACGGCAGGACCGCTGCCGCGCCTGTCTTGGGATCTGTCCAGCGTCCAGCTACAACGTCCTCGATCAACGCGTTCCAGTTGGTCGTTTCAGCCATGATCGGCCTCCATGAAGGCCGCGAGGCGCTGGTTCCAGGCTGCAAGCGTTGGCCAAAGATCGGCATGGATCGCAAGAAGTTCGGCGTAGAGCGCGGCCCGTTTCGTGTCCGGTTCGAAGGTTTTGGCCGGCTCGCTGGCCATTGCGAGCGACGCTTCGGCGATCGTGGAAAACCAGCCCACCCCCTTTGCCGCCGCCATCGCCGCGCCTAGCGAGGAGGCTTCGACGGTCGTCGAACGCTTTATTGGACGATCGAGTGCATCCGCCAGAATCTGCATCCACAGGTCGGACTTCGCTCCTCCGCCGATGGCTATGAACTGGTCGATGGTCTGGGCGGCAGCCGCAGCCGCCCGCTGACTTGTCGCGGCCTGATGCAGCGCTATGCCTTCCAGCACGGCGCGATAGATGTCGCCGCGGCGGCTCGAGCCCGAAAGCCCGGCAATCACACCACGGGCCGCACTATCCCAGTGCGGGTCCATGACGCCCTGCCAGTAGGGCAGGAGCATTATGCCGCCTGCGCCGATCGGGCTGGCAGCGGCTTCGGCCTCGAGCGCCTCCAGGGCATCGCTTGCGCCATGCAGATCGACGCCAAGCATCTCGCGCGCCATCCAGTCGACAAGAAAAGTGCCGGCGCGAAGGCACGTCTCGTAGATATAGCCATTGTCGGCGACCGCCGTTTCGGTGCGGAAGGCCTGGTCATGGACGTAGTCCGTGCCGAAGCTGCCGGAGACGACCGCTGTGCCGACGTTGATGTAAGCGCATCGCGGCTGCAACACACCAGCGCCCGTGCCGGCGCATTGACCGTCGCCGCCGCCGGCGACGATCGGCGTGCCCTCGCGCAGGCCCGTCGAAATGGCCGCTTCCGACGTCAGTTGGCCCAGAACGGTGCCGGGCCGCACCAGATCCGGCATCATGCGCCGGGCGACGCCCGCTGCCTCCAGTATATCGTTCGACCAGTCCATAGCCCGCATATCGAGTATGCCCATCGGGTCGGCGGATGCGGTGGACGTCACCCACCGGCCGCTCAAGCGAAAGACCAGATAGCCGTGGACTTCGGCCATCCGCTCCACCCGGGCAAAAATCTCGGGCTCTTGCTCGCGGAACCAGATCATGCGGTAAAGGCAAGGAATGACGTCCAGCGGCTTGCCGGATATTGCGTGGACGCGTGCCGCGCCGAAACTCTCGCCGAAGCGCCGTGCTTTCCCACGGGCGCGCTCATCGAGCCAGAGCGTTGCCGGCCCGACCGCCTGGCCTTGCTCGTCGAAAAGGCCGAAGCTTTCGCGTTGGTTGGCAATCGCAAGGGCGGCAATGCGTGCCGGCGAAACCGTTGACGTCACGGCGCGCAGCGCTGCGACCGTCGAGGTCCACCACTCGGCCGGATCCTGCTCGAAATAGCCCGAACGCGGGTTGGACATTGCAAGCGGTGCACGACCTTCGGCCACGGCCAGACCATTGCGATCCCAGGCGATCGCCTTGGTTGCCGAGGTCGAGGAATCAATGCCGATGACGAGATCAGGAACCATTGCCGCCACGTTGCCAACGGGCGAGGGCGGTCGAAACCGCCTTCGCCCAAATCACCGACCAGCCGCTAAAGACCGGCATCCTTGACTTTGCCGTCGACAATGCCGGCAATGGCATCCAGGCATGCCTTGGCATCGCCGCCATAGTCTTGGCCCGTAAGCAACTTGCCGAGCTCAACCGGAATGTCGTTGTTCGACAGATCCGCCCAGATCGGCATGTCCGGCTCCGATCCCATCTGGTTGTCGATCGTGTATTTGATCGCGTCGAAATGGCGTGTCGTTCCGGGACCGACAACGGCCTTCGCCTTGACCCGAGGATCTGTAAAAGAGGAATTGCGCATCGGCGAGGCCCCGCCGCCGAGCGTCGATACCCGCGCCATGACATCCTTCGAGCAGACCCACTGCATGAACAGCCATGCCGCTTCCTTGTTCTTGGAATATTGCGACAGCGAGATCGTCGAGCCGCCCTGGTGGCCGACGGCCGGGATTTCGTTGAAGCCGCAATCGGCAGCGGCGCGACGACCAGGAACTTCCTTGGGCGCGGGCAGGGCCTCGAACAGGCCTTTGACCTTGGAATCCTTGGCATCGAAGCCGGGGAAATCCTCGCCCCAGGTGATTGCCATGGCGGCTTGTCCCTGTGTCAGGGCCTGTCCTTGGCCGTCCCAGGTCCAAGTCGTCGCCGACGGCGGCGAGTTCTTGACCAGCTCCTGATAGAATTTGAGCCCGGCCACGCCACGCTCGTCATTGCCGACAAACTTCTTGTCCTTGTTGAAGACAGAACCGCCATGGCCCCACAATGCGAAGGTCCAGTCGCATTCCAGCGAATAGTGGCCGGACTTCGCCTGGCACGCGGTGCCGAAGATGCCGTTGCTCTTTTCTGCCTCTGTGAGCGCCTGGACGGCCTTGAGGTAGGCGTCGAGGTCTGTCGGCAGGGCAATGTTGTGTTTGTCGAAGAGATCCTTGCGGTACATCAGGATGAAGATCGGAATATCGAATGGAATTCCGCACTGTTTGCCGTTGTACATGGCGATGCCGTCGACCAGCGGCTTGGAGAAATCGTCCCAGTCGAAGTTGGGCATCGCCAGGTCTTTGTTCTGGTCGTAATACTCGCGCGGATCGACGACATCCTGGGCAAATGTCGCCATCCAGGACTGGTCGAGATAGTAGACGTCGTAGGTGCCAAGCTGGCCCTGTACGTCTTGCGTCGCCTTGGCGAGAACCTGCTCCAGCGGCACGATCTCGACTTCAACCTCAATGCCGGTTGCCTTGGTGAATTCACCCGCGACAAGCTGGTTGGCAACAATCGTTGGCGGCGTCGCTTCCGAAGTGTAGCGGATTTTGGTGCCGGCATATGGTTTGCCGACGTCGGCCAGCCACTTCAGCATATCGGCGTCCTGGGCGCGGGCTTCTTCAACCCCGAGGCCCAGCATCCCCCGATTGGTGCGGCCACCACCTAGCATGGCCGATCCGAAGGCGGAAAAGCCGACGCCGGCGAGCGCCATCTTCCTCATGAAGTCGCGTTTGGTTATCCGGCGCGCCGTAAAGTCATTGCAGGTATCGGCGACGAATGTCTTCTTGTCGTGTTCACTGAAGCTCATGATCGTTCCTCCATTGCGTTTTTGTCGTCGTTCTTCTCGTCTGCGCCTCACTCCTTCAGCGATCCGAGGGTGAGGCCGCGGACCAGATGCCGTTGAACCAGCAGGATAAAGATGAAGCTGGGTATGATCGCGGACGTGCCGAGCGCTGTGATGTAGCCCCACTCGGTCGCGGTCGAGGTGACAAAGGTCGAGATCTTCACCGGCACAGTGCGGATCGACGTTGTCAGGAACAGTGAGAGCAGGAACTCGGTCCACGAAAAGATGAAACACAGCACGGCCGTCGCAGCGATGCCGCCCTTGACCATGGGAAGGACCACGCGTCGGAACGTCTGCCAGCGCGTCGCGCCGTCAATAAGCGCCGCCTCATCAACCTCGCGCGGAACATCGTCGAAGAACGACTTCAAAAGCAGAACCGCCAGCGGCAGGTTGATCAAACTGTGAACGAGGACGAGGCCCGTATAGGTATCGCGCAAGCCGAGATCGCGGAACATGAAAACGATTGGAATGACGATCGCGATTGGCGGCATGAAGCGCTGCGACAGAATCCAGAACAGGAAGGACTGCTGGCCGCTGAACTGCATTCGCGACAGGCAATAGGCGGCCAGCGTGGCCAGCAGCAGCGTCAGCGCCGTCGATCCGACGGCTATGATGGCGCTGTCGAGCAACGACTGGCGCGAATCGTAGGAGCTGGCGCCACCCTTGATCACCCCGGCCGCCTCGCCGCCCTGTTCCATGCCGATGTCGACGCGTGAGACGCCAACCAACGTCACGCGGTAATTGTCCGGCGTCGGTGTGAATCCGACGTAGACCGGTCCGCTGCGGTCGAAGATCGCCGAATAGGGTTTGATGGACGACAAGGCCCACCACGCGATGGGGAACATGAAGATCGCCACCACCAGGACGGCGAGCACGTCGCGGGCGATCGTTTGGGCGCGCGACGACTCCATCAGAACCTCACCTTGAACAGCCTGACGAAGAGGTTCGAGACGACGATCAAGACGACGAGCACGATCAGCGACAGGGTTGCGGCATAGGGGAAGTCTCCGGTGAAGTAGATACGGCCAGCGTAGAACGAAAGCGTCTCGGTGGCCGTGCCTGGCCCGCCGGCGGTGATGATGTAGACGTAGTCGTAGATGCGAAAGAGATCGACGCCGCGGATCAGCACCGCGACCGCTATCACCTTGCGCAGCATCGGCAATGTGAGCCGCAAGAAGGTCTGGATGCCGTTGGCACCGTCGATCGCGGCTGCCTCGAAAGGTTCCTTCGGCAGCGCCCTGAGCCCTGCCAGGATGATGAGCACCATGAACGGCGTCCATTGCCATATGTCCGCCAGCAGGATCGCCGCCAATGCGGTTCCGGGCTGCGTCAGGATCGGCTGTGCCGGCGAGATCAGGTCGAGGGCATACAGGTAGAACGACAGGACGCCGAAAGAGCCGTCCTGCATCAGCAGGAACATCATTCCGGTCACCGCAGGCGGCACCACCAGCGGCAGTGTCATCAGCGCCCGCAGCACGCCGTAACCTTTGCGATCGGTGTCAAGCAGAAGCGCGATGAGGATGCCGAGCGCAAGCTGAACCACAAGCGCGACGAAGGTGTAGATCAGCGTGGTTTCCAGCGAATGCCACATACGCGCATCCGAGAAGGCGCGCGTCCATTGGTGGAGCCCGGCGAAGTCGAGCTGACGGGAAACGACATTGCGTTTGTGAAGCGACAGCCAGACCGAATAGGCGAGGGGATAGATGCCGAAAACGAGAAGCATCACCGTGATCGGCGCGAGCCAGGGGAAAGGATGCTCGGCAGTCATGAACCGGGGAAGGGCCCATCTGGGCGCTTCGCGGGTCACGGTCACCGTGCTCACGCGCAAATCTCCGCTCGGTCACACAGACGCATCGGCCTTCTCCCTATCGGCCAGATTGTGCCAACTTGAACTTTTGTAAGTTTGTTGTGCCTTTTGTTAAGAACGTGTCGGACGGCCGCCGAATTGTCAAGTCGGTTCCGTCAGCGCTCAAGGGATTTGCTCGTGGTCCCAGAGGATGCCGTGATCGCCGAGTATGGAGTTGTTTTGGAGGAAACGCCGCCGGCAAATGCCGTGCACCAGCCTCAAACGCGCTCAGGGCCGCCGCCAATTTTGGCTGCAACATCCTTGGCCCTCGAACTATGCAATTAGCGCTAAGATGCGATAAACTGCGCAGTTACAATAAGACCCTTTTCCTTACGAATTTACAAATGCTTAACCCTGATGCCGTTTCGAGCTTAGTTGTCCGCGGACAACTCACCGACGCCCTTCCGGTTCCTGGCCCGCATGGCAGACCGGATCAAGTTCAACGTGCCCGGCATCTTCCGTCTCGGCGTGGTCGATATCCGCCGGCCGAAGTCGATCCGCCATCTCGACGGCATCTAAGGAGGCGATGATGAAACACCAACAACCAGGCAGGCCCGCGCGGTATCAACACCACCAGCGGTCCGGTTTTCCTCGATCCGGCCAGACCGCCGATGTCGACGTGAGCGCAGCCGAAGTGAAAGTTGCCAAGGCAACCGGCTGGTTCCCCTTTCCCGGTAAGAATTCGTCCCAATCCGACGAATTCCTCCAAGGCAAGGGCACCGACACGGAACGCGAGGACCTCACCAAGCAGGCGAATCAGCTCGGCATCGACCATGCCAAGAACGTCCCGACCGACAAGCTTAAGGAACTCGTTGACGCGAAGTTGCGCGGCCGCTGATCGATTGCTATCCGCCGGAGGGCCGCGAGACCTATCAGCGCTCCATCACCATCCCGCTGGCGACCGCGCTCGGCCGGGCGCATTAAGAGGCGCGCCTCACCTACACCTGCGTGCAGAAGCTGGCCTTCCCGATCGAGGTGACCGCGCCGACCGTCTATTTCGACATCGTTCCGGCGCCGGCAACGCTGACGCCGCTGACCCCGGAAGCGCCTTAGCAACCCGCGCCCGGCGGTTCCGGGCAATCTCTCAAATAGCAACTCGAAAGGAACGGCCAGGACAGTCACCGTCAAAATCCTTGTGGGCGGCAACTACCGTGCCACAATCAAGCCCACCATCGACGGTGCCGAAGGCAGCGTTCAGATCGGCCCTAAAGGAGAAAAGCCGGTCTGATATTTCAGAGAGTGATTAGAAATGGTAGTTCAGACCGACGCGGACAATTTGCCCATCATTGCTGAACTTGTAGGTCCCAATTCGCCCTTGCGGGCCACCGACGCGGTAAAGAGCTTGATATCAAACATTCTTTTTGGTTCAGACTCGTGGGACATTCAGACTCGTGGGACATGACCCACACGACGCGCTACCGTGTGTCTCGCCATCACGCCACCGCCATCCGACTTTGAGAAAGATCAGGTAGACCGGTCGAAACGGCCCGATTTGCGAAGCTTCGCAAGCAAGCTCTCTGCCGCGCCGTGGTAGTTGGCAGAGGCCTGCTCGGCCATCGGCAGCGAACTCCACACGGTTAGTTCGGCCACCAGAAAGTCGTTGTCTGCGTCCACCGGCGCGGATCTAAGTTGTCCGTTTTTATCCATCATGATTGCTACCACGGTGTCGTTTGCGCCGTACCCAATCGCCGCCATCCTCTGAATGCGAGAATCGCCGTCCACGCGAACGTCGAACAAGACGGATCCGCCAGTTTTCTCCGCGATGTCATCCACTCGGTCGGAAAACGCCCGATTCATACCGCCTGTATTGGCAAGTGATTGCTCCAACAAAACCAGTTCAACATACTCCGCCTTCATGCCGTGACTATGGGCGCACAGGCCCAATCGGCAATCCTACCCGCATCTTTTCACACAGGAATCCCAATGACATCCTCCAACGCGCCGCGGCGTGCGCGGCGAGATCAAGGTGAAACCGAACCAAGCACGAGACAGATGATATTGGTGATGATTGCGATTTCGACGCTGTTCCAGGTGGCTGCGATCAAGCGGTCGTTCTGCCACAACGAAGCGTAGCACTCCGTCGTCCCTGATTGTCCTGACCCAAAAGCTCCTCCCCAGGAAGAAACTAAGCCTTGAGCGGGCGCGTGGGCGGCTGCAGCATCCGCAGACAACCCTCCGATCTCTTTCCGCTTCCTCGCAGGAGCGCCAGCTCCATGTTCGGCGTTTGCGCCGATTGCTGAGGGACGGAGACAAGGAACGCGACTGCCTCTCCGCTCGTTGACCGTCTCGACCCGAGTTGCCGTCATGCCCTCCAACTCCATACGCAAAACGGGGTCTGATCCGGAAAGAAGAATCCTCTCGGTCTGGTTTGTAGCCAGTGCCAAGGCATACCGAGTTTGAGAGCGTTCCGCCGGAGACCTTTGCCGCGTTCCGGGCCGCATCCGCCAGGGTCGCTATTTCGACGACGCATGCGCAATAACTTCCGGTACCACCTTGTTGCTGCCGGTAGCGACCGGGGGACAATCTGACATTTCGGTGCCGAGTTCGTCCTTTACGCTCCAACCGTCGGTTTGTGGACGCATTGAAGCTCTGGAACACCAGTGGCCCTGAGCGCGCATCGCGCGGAAATTTGCGGCCTGTTGCGATGCTCCGCCAAGCGGCCGGATGTTCAGCGTGTCAGACCGCAGTCCGTGCAGGTCTGGCCTCGGCCAGTCGACGTTGTGCAGACCTAATCCTGTCGCACAGCGCGATGTTAATGCCGACGCCGCAGTCTTTGTCCAGGATTTCGGTGGCACGTGGAGAGACAGCTCCGCTTGTTCACGCGCTGCCTGGCTTTAGGCAACTCGATGTTCAAAAGATCGACCATCATTCAAGATCCGAGGGGGCCCCTTCGATTGTTAACCGGCCCCGGTCGCATTGGTTCCAGTGGGAATCTGCACAGGGATTGGACGCGAGGACTCGTAAGCCTTGGATTGCCGACCAACTGCGGCCACAAAATCTTGCCATCGATTGCCTGCGGCGGCGCTGGCCAGCCGCAGCTCACCAACGGCGCCTCATCGGGCCAAGGTGATCGCCCGAGTACGAGTTTGGAGCCAAGTCGGGTTAAGCAGCAGTGTCGAGCGGCGCCGCCGGCGTCTGCGACTAAGCCAGCTTGCCGATGCTAGGTCGGCTTGGCAAAAAACCCCGGCAGGGTATGGACGGTATATTACTCGACCCTAATTAAGCGCCATGTTCCGCTTGCTGCTTAGCTTCGTCTCATTGTTATTTTCCACCACGCTTCTTTATGCGCAAGAGTGGCAGCCCTTCGGCATCAAGCAGTTTGGCTTTGTATTCGATGCGCCCCCCGGCTTTGTTTTAACTCAGCGTTCCGACCAGGGAGCAGCTTTTCAGGGCAAAAACGAGGCCTTTCTTGCTGTTTGGGGCGCAAGGCTCGGAAAGGCCAGTTTCCGCGCCGAAATAGAGCATCGAATTGTCGAGGATGAAAAGGCGGGCTGGAAAGTGACCTATCGGCGCGTTAAGCCGACGTGGGCCAGTTATTCCGGTATCAGGGACGGGCAAATCCGCTACGTACGCGTCATTGCCGTCTGCAATGACGGTGCGGCGCTCTTTATAATGAACTACAGCAGATCCGAAAAAATCGCCTACGATCCCGTCGTCGTGCGAATGGTGCGATCGCTACGTGCGGAAGGCTGCTAAAGCCTAAGACTTTCAGAAATATGTGTGGACGTTGATCGCGCTGGCCTGCAGCGAAGACTGAGATTTAACTGCAACAGCGGTTCTCGGTCGCCCCGTTCCACCGCCGCACCGCCAACGTGAGGGAATCTGCCGTTTCCGTGGCTCCGCAACGGCGAAACCGAACCAGGCTGGGCGCCTATCCCTCACCGCGACCGCGGCGCAGCCGAGGAGATGGGGATGTTACGGTCCTCTGTTTAGGGTCGAGGGTCAAAAAGTTTACCAGCTCCCGACCGGAAGCTGGTCGCAGAGGAAGTCCTTCTCTAAATTCCATGGCAATCCTTTGGTTCGCACCTCCAGTGTACGTCAAGACGGAGCACGACGGCTTCCGCTAGGGGTCCACCACGTGCACGCTGCAGCCAAGGAGCTCCTGAAGCAACCGTGGCCCTGACTGGAACCTCGCGGTGCGCGTTTGCGTGGCTGTTATTGCCGACGAGATGAGCCTGAGGAGTGCCGCAAGGCGTTCCTGGCCGCTGCCATGGAGGAGGGGATGCTTTTTCCTGATTAGCAGGTCGTGTGGCTCTTCGCACAAGCCAAATTCGATCACCGGCTCAGACATCCCTTCCAAACATTTCCACCCCCTCTAATTGTCCCTCGATGGCAACCCATTGGTTCGTCCCTCCGGTGTTCGTGAAGACTGAAACCGGCGACAGGCATGGCTGCAACAATGCGAGGACAGCCCTTGAGCAACTCAAGAGGTGGACCCGCAGAGGACCTCGCTGGCACAAGGCGGTGACCCTCTGCCTGTCAGATCTAGAGGGCGATCCGATTGACCCTCAGGTGGTACGAAAGGCCTTTGAGGCTGCCGCCAAGGAAGCCAAGATGTATCTCTCCCCGTAGGAGGAGGAGAATTTCTCCCAAAGATTCAGTCCTTTATTCAGTACGATTCGAACATTGATTTGTTCGAGAGGTGACCTAAGTGGCCGCTTGGGTTCTCGCTGAGGTGGGAGGCCTCGTATGAACCTTTGGACGGACTGTCGACCCGACAAGGTGACGGCCAAACAGCTTGTTCACGAGCTAATCCTGCAAGCCCCTCGCGGCCAAATCATCTCCGTCAAAGACACTATCGCAGCGGTGCGCCGAGACGGGCCGAATCTGGTGGAAAGTGACTGCGCGCTGGTCGAACTTATTGTCGAGATTGCGCCAGCCGTTGGCCTGTTTGTCGGGTTCGATCTTCGCGAATAGCCGCATGGCTCTCCACTGGTTCAACCCTATAGGATCGTGAGCGGCACGGGGAACTTAGCGAGCTGGTTACGAATCCCCGCTCGGTAGTTCGACCAAACATTCTGGACCCTTTTAGAAACTGCTATTGCTGGCGTTATGGCTCTGCGGGTACCGACATGGTTGTTGCCTATGTGGCAGGTCATATTTCGATTGAGGATGTTCAGATGACGCACCGCGTGATGAGCGAGTTGCGGCGCAGACTTGAGGCAGATGAAAATGTCGAAGAGCAGGCCTGGGCCGTCAGTGAGCGGCGGGTCTCGGACTCAATGCCTGACGACGCGCCCGTGATCTCGCAATCCCGCGCTTAGGACGTCGGGACCGCTGATGCCACAACAACAAGCAGAGCCGCAGTCGCGACAAACGACGTCGAGGCGAGCAGCAGTCCAATCAGGGTTACGAGACCGTCGCATTCCATCAATGCGACGGCCAAGACTACCAGTGAGAGCACCGGCAGGATATTGCCGAAGGGAATCAGCAGGGCGATAACGACAGCGAGCAGGAAGATCGGAACGCCGAGCGCGTCTGCACCGTCGGGCCCGTCAGGATCTGCAGCCGACCGGTGCGCACCACTTTCTCCACCCGGCTGATCATCGGCACCGAATGACGGACCATAAGACCGAACGCCACAGGCGAAAACTGGCGCTCTCTGATGATGGCGGGCAACCAGACCCTCCGGCTGCCCGCGACGATCTGGAGCGGGACCAGCGCGAGCCCGCTGCCGAACACCGTGCCGAACGGCCCCGGGATCGGCGTCAACGCTGGGATGGCTCGGACATCTCACCCACGCAGCCGGTCCTCACGCATCCTCGCCGGCTCTGTTCAGAGCCCGGACAAGGGCTGCGCATTGCGGGTCCTGGCTATCCAGAAGCTCCGCCGGCGCGGTACGGCCAATCGCTATATTGATGGCGGTGGACCGCCGCCCAGCCGTAGTCGCCGGCGGCGCGCTCGATGAGTGGCGGGTCCTGAGACGTCAGGCAGTTCTGAGACTGGCGAACGATCTCCACGGAAGCTTCGCGCGCTCTCCGACCAACTCAAGGAGGCCAGTGGTGACAGCTTCCAATCGAAATATATCGACATGCAGACCCAGGCGCATAAGGAAGCGGTGGCGCTGTTTTCCGCTTACGCAGATTCCGGCGACGATCCGGCTGAAATGAAGGAGTTGCCAAAAAGACGCTGCCAGTGCTGCAGATGCACGAACGTCACGTCAAGGATCTCGCTGCCGCGCATCAATGGCGACGACCGCCAGCGGCTTCGCAAACGGAAACGTCCGGCATGAAGGGAGCGGCTGTCGTCGGGACCCGGGAACAAAGTACCGAGAGTGCCGTTATTCACCTGGCTTATTCCCGAGAGGATCCAACGGGAGGCGGCATTCGCGAGGCGCCAAGGGCAGTAGAGCTGGGTTTCGGCACCGTCCCGATTGCCGCTGTCACAGGCTGAATCGATTTCCGGCCAGGACAGGTTACCATGCGCTACGGCGAGATATTTGCAAACGCAACGGCACTCTTGTTGGTGACGCTGATGATTGGCGGCGTCTTCGTCCTGTTTGGAGAGCCGCTGTGGCCGCGGCACTACGCGAGAATGGTGCTGGTCACGGATATCGATGCCATGACCACCGCGTCAGTCCGAACAAGCTGCCTGCCCAGTCCCTGCCTGCCCGACACCATCGATCATACCGTGCTCACTCCTCGCCCCGAGGACGGACCTTGATTTGCGATTTGCAGACGCTGGAGCTGGGTACGGAAAAGCCCGCCGCCCGAGCTGCGCGGCGGGCTTTTTTGGTGAATCAACCCACGGTAGACCGTCTGGCCACGACTAGGTCAGGATAATCACGATCTTGTAGGTATTCGGGTCGACGATGACGATCCGGCCGTCAGCGAGCACGAAATACTCGTAATTTTCATAAGCCGGAACGATTTTGACGATGCGCGCCGGCAGACGATGCAGCCGGACCTTCTTTCGCGGGACCTCGACGCCGACGGAGATGTCGAAATCGACATTGGAAACGGGTTGGACGTTCGTTTCCTTGATGACCTGGGTAATCTGGGTCTTCTGTTCAACGGTCACATTGCTGATGGAAGCGGTCGAACTCTGGTCCTGCGTCTGCGTCGAGGCATTGCCTTGGGTCTGCTCGGTGGTCGTGGTCCCGGCCTTGCCCTGAGCCTGCTCGTCGATCTTCATCTTGGTGCTGCCCGTGGCCTGCTGGTCGGTCGTGGCGCCAGGCTTGCCCTGAGCTTGCTCGGTGGTTGTCGTGGTTCCAGCCTTACCCTGAGCCTGCTGTTCGGTCTGCATCTTGGAGCTGCCCTGAGCCTGCTCGGTGGTGGTGGTTCCAGCCTTGCCCTGGGCTTGCTCCTCGGTCTTCATCTTCGTGTTGCCCGTGGCCTGCTGGTCAGTCGTGGCGCCAGCCTTGCCTTGGGCTTGCTGATCGGTCTTCAGTTTCGGTTTGCCCTGGGCTTGCTGGTCAGTCGTAGCGCCAGCCTTGCCCTGAGCCTGCTCGCCGGTCTTCAGCTTCGGTTTGCCCTGCGCCTGTTGATCAGTGGTGGCGCCGGCCTTGCCCTGAGCCTGCTCGCCCATCTTGGCGCCGTTCTGGCAATTGGCAGTGCCGGCTGCACAATTGGCGCCGGACTGATCGCCGGTCGACTGCTGCGTCTGGGCAAGTGCGGCCCCGCAGCTGACGCTGATTGCTAACATGCTGGTGATCAGAACGCCTTTCATGAGAGATCTCCTTGGAAAACGCGTCCCTTCACCCCGCAAAACTGCGTCTAAAAAACTTTGTTCCAAACTAATGGAGGGAAACGGCAAGCGATCCGAGTGGCGGAACAAGCTCCACCTGATGACGTTACCGGCCTATAGCGACCCCGCTGCGAACAGCATGACGCGGCGCAGCGCAGAGGTGGCTCACGAGGAAAGGAGACAATCATGAGAATGCATCTTTCGGCGGCCGCGGCTGGGTTTTTGCTGCTTGCGGGTGTCGGCGCCGCTGCCGCTCAGGACGTGGTCATCGAACCGCAGCAGGAGACGATCGTACGCGAGTATGTGAAAAAGCAGCCTCTGGCGTCCGTCCAGCTTCCCGGCGTGGAGCTCAATGTCGGCTCGACCCTGCCCGATACCGTCGAGCTTCATGAGGTTCCCGACGTCAAATACCGCTATGTCGTCGTCGACAATCGGACCGTCCTGGTCGATCCTGGCACGCGCAGGATTGTAAAGGTCATCGAGTGAGCAAGCGCGTCGCTTTGAAGGGACATGCGGCGACGTTGAGCGACAATGAAGTACCGCACCGACACCGTGGCTACTGGCCATCGTGGCAAGGACAACGGTGCGCCTGACAAGGCCGGGGATGACCAAAGCCCCGCTCCGGCGTTGGGGCGAGGGCGGGGGACGCTTTGGCCGGAGCGGGGTTAGGCTAGGTAGTCACCTCGTGGCAAGCAAAGGCGACCGCAGTTAAGACTAGCGGATTTTGTGGCGCTTTCAATATTTCAATATCCGTGACTGGGTGCCTATCGCCTCAGCGGCGCTGGTAAGGAAGCGGGCTTCTCAAGAGCGAGTTCCAGTTGAGGTTGCCCAATAGGTTGATGAGATCGCGCGCCTGTTCGACGGTGATCCCCGTTTCTTTGACCAGCCGCAGAATGACCGGGTCGTGCATCGGCGGTGGATTGGCGACTTCGCCGGCATCGTAGAACCTTCCAGCGGGAGCCCAAATCATCGGGACGAGGTAGAGCGTCTGCATTAATGGGCAAGAAGGACATTCTACAAGCGGACGTTTGTACCTGCTGAAC
>NZ_JAMYMD010000027.1:0-81580 GCF_040318335.1 Mesorhizobium sp. M1182 | reverse complement strand
ACTCGGCTGGAGCGATCTGCTCGGCCGGAGCGGATTCTGTTTGCTGCTGCTGATTGCGCCGCTTCTTGCGGGGTTGCTCGGACTCGGCTGGAGCGATCTGCTCGGCCGGAGCGGATTCTGTTTGCTGCTGCTGATTGCGCCGCTTCTTGCGGGGTTGCTCGGACTCAGCTGGAGCCGCCTGCTCGGCCGGAGCGGATTCCGTTTGCTGCTGCTGGTCGCGCTTCTTCTTTCTGGGCTGCTCTGCCTGCTGGCTTTGCGCGCAGGCCTCCGCCGACTCGCCCTCGGCGCAACTCGATTGCACTGGGATGAGCGGCGCTGCGGTACGTTGCACGGGGCCGAATGCGGCGTCGCCTTGCAGTGGGAACGCGCCTAGCGGCGCGGACGCCATCAACAGGCCAAGCGCCGTGCCTGCCAGAATCCGTGGTTGGCGTTTCATCATAAACACTCCTTGTGGCGTCCCATCCATGCCCAAACTTTCAGCAACCATGTTTGGTTCCTGTTTGTAGGTTCTAGCTGTGGCACAGGGCGATTGACCGGCGTTTTGAAGGCGACTTCATGTCATTCGTATGGTCCTGGCGTATGTTCCGGCGTATGGTCCCGGCGTATCGTTCGGACGAGGGTGCACGGTTGCCGTGCTTGACCTTGAAGCGTCCGGGGGCCACATGCCGACGATGGAAAAGCCGTTCTGGAAGACCAAGACGCTCGAGGCGATGACCCCGGCCGAGTGGGAATCACTCTGCGACGGTTGTGGCAAGTGCTGCCTGTCGAAACTCGAAGACGAGGACACCGGAGAGATCTACTGGACCAGCGTCGGCTGCCGGCTGTTCGACGCTGGAAGCTGCCGCTGCTCCGACTATGCCAACCGGCTGGCGCGTGTTCCGGATTGCGTCGGGCTGACGCCGCAGAACGTGCGCACCATCAGCTGGCTGCCCAAGACCTGCGCTTACCGGCTGGTGGCCGAGGGCCGCGATCTCTATTGGTGGCACAGGCTGGTGTCGGGAAGCGACGAGACCGTGCACGAGGCCGGCATCTCGATGCGCGGCCGGGTCAGCGCCAGCGAGACCGACCTTGCCGAGCCGGACGACTATTTCGACCATATGCTCGCGGACGAGCCTTAGGATTTCCTGCGGTAACGAAGACCGGGAACCATGGCAAAAGGGTACGTTCCCCATCTGCCCTGCATAGAACGGTTCCAGAAACGGACAGACTAACGGCTGGCCCATTCTTGCCGCATGAACGGGGGATGAATGGCCGGTTCGCAAAAAATTCAGACAGGCGGGTGCATTCTCCTCGCATAGGTTTGACGAAAACGGGTGGAAACCCTCAAACAAGGAGAGAAGACAATGTTCAATACCATCAAGACGGTTGCTCTTTCGGCACTTGTCGGCCTTGGCACGCTTGCTGCCATCCCCGCTCATGCTGACAGCATCTATCTCGGCTTCGGCAACAACCAGGATCCGCGCGTCGGCGTCTATACCGGCGACGAAGATGATGGTTACTATCGCGAACACCGCCGTCATGGCGGCTGGCGCCGGTCCTGTTCGCCGGAGCGTGCCATTGACAAGGCCGAACGCATGGGCCTGCACCGCGCCCGCATCATCGACATCAACCGCCGCACGGTCAAGGTCGCCGGCCGCCAGTATGGCGACCGCGTCGTAATCGTATTCGCCAACGAGCGCGGCTGTCCGATCATCTATCGCTAAGGTCTTCGGGCTTGCGGCCGGCTGACTTGCAGCCGGTAGAGTAGCGGAGCCCTTTCCGCCAGGACGGAAAGCGCGGCTCAAAAAACCCCGGAGGATCGATCCTCCGGGGTTTTTTCATGCTGCAAGCGATGATCATTTCAATTCGAAAGTCACCGTCACCTGTGCGGTATAGGAATTCTCGCCGGCTTGCACCGGGACCGACGCGCCGGCGGCATCGAATGCCTTGGCGTTGATCGGCATCGGCGGTGGTGCGAAATTCTGGTCGGTGATTTCCAGGACCCGGCCGATGCCGACGCCGGCCGCTTCGGCCAGCGTCTTGGCCTTGGCCATGGCATTGGCGACGGCCTTCTTGCGCGCCTCGGTGACGGCTGCCGCCGGATCGTCGTTGGAGAAGGAGATGCCGCCGCCCTGGTTGACGCCGAGCGACACCGCCTTGTCGAGAATGTCGCCGGTCTTGTCGATGTCGCGGACGCGCACCGAAAGCGTGTTGGTCACCTGATAGGCGACAAGCTCGGCCTCCTGGCTGCCGTCGGGCTTGTTGGTGTAGTTATAGCGCGGATTGATCTGGATGCCCGCTGTCTGCAGGTCGCGCTCCTTGATGCCGGACGATTTCATGGCAGCGATCACCGCGGCCATGGCGTCGTTATTGGCATCGAGCGCTGCACGTGCCGTCTTGGCTTCGCGCATGACGCTGAGCGTCAGCAGAGCCAGATCGGGTGCTATCGCCGCCTCGCCTTCACCGGTGACGACGATACGCGGCGGCGGTGGCGAATCGGCGGCGGCCGCGATCGCCGGAAATGCGATTGCGGCGGCAATCGCCAGGGGCAAGATACGTCTGGTCATGAAATCTCCTCGATCTGGGATCCCAAGACAGCCGAGTGTTGGCCGGCGTCCAATGGGCGACGTGCAATAGGTTATCAATATGGGCTGATTTGGGCGATCCCTGCCAGCCCCCTTGGAACGCCTGCTCGGAAAGCCTTGTGCGGTTCAGGGAAAAACACTAATCCAGCGCCGTGGGGCCTGTAGCTCAATGGTTAGAGCCGGCGGCTCATAACCGCTTGGTTGGGGGTTCGAGTCCCTCCGGGCCCACCATTGGCTTTTGTGGCCGTTGATTTAATTGGATTTTTTGGCCATTTTTGTCCCACCTCTTTCAACCCCCTCAGAAAGTGGGACAATTTTGTTCTCTTTTCGATCGATAACCAGCAGGTATTTCGCCGCTCTCGCTACCTTCCGGCGACGCGCTTTCTTGATGTAGTGGTCGGGCTGCTGGTACGTAGTCCACCCATATATCGCCTTCAGCTGCTCGTGCGTCGCGCCGTTCTCAGCGGCGATCGTCGCGCCGGCCTTGCGAATTCCATGAGCACTGCAGTGCGGCAGCTCAGCTTGATCACACCACTGGCGCATCTTGTTGCCCAGACCGTTCTCCGAGAACGGGCGACCATACTCATTGACCAGGAAGGTCATCTGGTCGGAGGGCGTGTGCTCAAGTTCCGCCTCTAGTTCGGGCAGAAGCGGGAGCTCCACCAACACCGCATCCTTGTTACGACTGGTCTTCCCAGGCTTAATTCTGATCCACTTCTCCCACTGCTCGGTCTCCTCGTTGTAGACGAGCGTGATGTGCTGTCGACCGAAGATCGCGACGTCGGACAACCGCAGGCCAGTAAACATGAAGATCGAGAGCGCACGTCTGGCTGCGGTACCCAGCGGATGCCGCTTCTCATATTGAACGATCTCCGACACGTCCCATGGGTGCCAGCCGTCGCCGCTCTTTAGCCGTCTGATGCCGCGGGCGGGATTGGAGTCGACGCCCGGAATCTCTGTGTCCTTTGCCCACTCAAACATCGCGCTGATGGCTTTTACGATATTGTTTGCCGCGCCAAGGGCGTCGAGCCTGGTGTCCCTGATCTCCTTAACATGAGACCGTTTCATACCGGCGAATGGCAGAGATCCCTTGGTGGGATACTGAGGATCCGGGTCACCTTCGAGGGGATGAGGTAATTCGCATACGCGCTCCAGAATTGCTCGTCGGCGCGCCATAGTGTCTTGGGTGATTTCCGTGCCGCCCCGACGGTAATACTCCTGGCAAAGCCACAGTAACGTGCCTTTCTTCGCTGGCTCGGAAGGCTTGGGGAGGCGCCGGCAAATCTCGGGAAGAGTGCCGGGCCGAACATAAGAGACCTCGGCGCGTGCGCAGCGCAGTTCCTCGAGGAACTCGTCGCTGCCGGTCGGTTCACGGAGCCGGACCTTCTTCCGACCCGGTGCGCGAAAATAGTACCGATCATTGCCGTGGCGATCAGTGTCCTTCACTACGCCCTTAAGATCGATTTTCACGGGCTCATCCGTCATGTTCGTGGTTTTCGATCCCAAGGATTGTCTAGTGGCGGCGAATCTTCGTCAAGCTTTGGTGCTCCTCCGATTTGGCGGTGAGGGAGCTTTCGAAAGGCCAATACAAGTTCCTCGACGTCCCAAACAATGCGCCCCTTGCTCGGCATTCGTGGCTGCGGCATCCGGCCGTCCTGGACCATTTCATCAAAGGTCGTTGAGCTTACGCCGATGAACGTCGCAGCCTGCTCGCGATTGATTCCTACCGGCGGGAGCGAGGGCGGCAAGACGCTCGGGGTGCGTAGCATCGGTTTAGCGCGTTGAAAGCGCGTTTTTGACGCCTGCCTGTCTTCCTATGTACCTGTCCGAATATTGCAGACGCTCAATCATGTCCTAGCCCTGTGCTTGCAGGCTCACCCTAGGTCTCCAGACCTAGGATCGCTCAAGACACCGGACTCTTTTCCAGCCTTTGTGTACGATGATGGGTATCTTAATGCGCTCGAGGCCAAGAACTGAATGGTCGGCGACTTGGAAGGGCAAAATGACCGTGGAACCACGAATCTGAGTCAGAGGCGGAATCATGGCTGTGGTTTCAGACGGTTATGACTCTCATGCATGCGTAACAACCAACAAGAATACCAACAAAATGTTTCTGTGGTTACTTTCATTCCTCATGGAATGCGCGACTGATTTGGTCCGACAGCGGCTTCACAAAATAAGAAAGCGCCGTACGCTCGCCCGTCTGGATCATCGCTTCGGCCGGCATGCCGGGCACGAGCGTCAGGTCCTTGAGCTTCGTCAGTTCCGCATGCGGAACCGACAGACGCACCAGGTAATACGAAACGCCGTTTTTTTCGTCCGTCGCCAGATCGGCTGCGATCCGGCTGACATATCCGTTCAATACCGGCGTGGTCCTCAGATTGAAGGCTGACATCCGCAGCACGGCCTTGTGACCAAGCTGGATTTGGTCGATGTCCTTCGGGGTGATTCGTGCTTCAAGCGCAAGATCGTCGCCTTCCGGCACGATTAGCATAATCGGATCGGCGGGCGTGATCACTCCTCCGACCGTATGAACTGCGAGTTGTTGAATGGCGCCTGACTGCGGCGCGACAATATCGATCCGTCGCAGTTCCTGTTCAGCCGCCACCTTGCGCTCAACATACTCCCCAACCTGCGCCTGAACCTCTCTGAGCTCCTGGCCGACTTCCGTCTTGAAATCCGGATCGATCTGCAGGATCTGCAGGCGCGTTTCGGCTATGCGGGCTGCCGTCTGTGCCTGATGTGCAATCTTCTCACCGCGTTCGCCGCCGAAAGTGGCAACCTGCGTCTTCAGACTGTTCAAGCGTTGGTCCGAGACAATGCCTTGGTCGCGCAGCCCACTCAGGGCAGCAATTTCCTTTTGGAGGATCTCGGTGCTTTTCTCACAAGCGATTGCCTGCGCCTTGAGCCCCTCGATCTCGTGCTCATATTGAGTGATGCGTTCCGCTAGCTGCGCCTGCCTTCCGTCGCGGGATTGTCTGCGGAATTCGAACAGCCGCGTCTCGCCATGTACTGCCGAAGCTACGTCCGGAACATCTCTGCGGGCGAGCAGCCAGTCCGGGAAGGCGATCTCCGCCAGATCGTCACGCTCAGCTTCGAGTCGTGCCAGGTTGGCGGCCAGCTCATCGAGCCGCTTGGTGACTACAGCGAGAGTGGCGCGCGTCTGGGTGGCGTCGAGCCGCATGAGGATGTCGCCGGCTTTTACTTTATCACCTTCGCTCACCAGGATTTCTCCCACCACCCCGCCGGTCGGGTGCTGCACCTTCTTCACATAGGAATCGACGACAAAGTGTCCGGACGCGACAACCGCGCCGGAGAGATTCGTGAAGGCCGCCCAGGCTCCGGCTCCTCCCACAAAGATCACGCTCGCCAGCAGGCCCGCCACCAGGTGCCGGCGAATGGACCTGGAAACGTCATTGTTCTGATGAATGCCGGACACCGGGATCCTCCATGTCAGCGCGCTCGTTATCCTGTGTAGACTCGATGGCCTTGACCCCAGCGCCTGATGCCATCGCTGCCCCCTTAAGGACTTTGGAAAGCGCCTCATCACGCGCACCGAATGCTCGCTGCCGTCCACCTTCCATCACCAACACCAAATCCACGGCGCGGATGGCGCTCGGCCGATGGGCAACGACAACCGCAATGCCCTTGCGCTCGCGCACGGAGGCGATCGCCTTGACAACCGCAGCCTCGCCTTCCGCATCGAGATTGGCATTGGGTTCATCCAGCACAACAAGGAAAGGGTCTCGATAAAGAGCACGGGCAAGACCGATACGCTGGCGCTGCCCGGCGGAAAGTGCCGATCCGGCCTCACCAATCGGAGTTTCGTAGCCGTGCTCAAATCGGAGGATCAGTTCGTGTGTGCCCGCTGCTTTCGCCGCGGTGACAATAGCCTCAGGGTCAGGATTATCTTCAAAACGAGCGATGTTTTCGGCAATGGTGCCGTCGAATAGTTCAACACCTTGCGGCAAATAGCCGATATGACGGCCTAGCGCTTCCCGGTCCCATTGATCGAGGCTTGCGCTGTCGATGCGAACCTTTCCGGCGACCGGCGCCCATGCGCCGACGATGGCGCGCGAGAGTGTCGACTTGCCCGAACCCGATGCACCGATGATCCCGAGTGCGCTTCCCGCCTGAACGGCAAACGCAAGGCCGGTCACGGTCGGCTTCCTTTCGCCGGGCGGAACGATTGTCACGCCTTCGAGGCGGAGTTCGCGTTCAGGTGCAGGCATTGGCATAACAGGAGCGGTTTCAGGAACCTTTCCCAAGAGGTCCTCCAGCCGCGCCCAACCCTGGCGCGCCATGAGGAAGGGTTTCCAGCTTGAAATGGCCAGATCGACCGGAGCCAGCGCACGCCCCATCGTGATCGAACTGGCAATCATGACCCCGGCCGTAGTCTCCTGCCTGATGACAAGGTACGCGCCGACGGCAAGAATGGCCGATTGCAGCAGCACGCGCAGCGACTTTGAAATGCCACCCAGCCCACCTGCCACGTCCCCGACTTTCCGGTTGGCGGCCAGATACTTGGCATTGGCCTTGTGCCATCGGGCAGCGATCCGCTTTGCGAGACCGAGAGCTTGCACGACCTCGGCATTGCGGCGCGCTGCTTCCAGTAGACCATTGCGTACCATGTTGTGGTCAATGGTATCGCGTATCGGCCCTTGCGAGAGAGTGTTGGTAAGGAGTGTCAGAGATGTGAGACCGATCGCCCCGATAAGTGCCGTCATGCCGATCCAGAAATGAAAGAGGAAGCAAATGCCAAGATAAAGCAGCATCCATGGCAGATCGAAGAACGCTGTCGGGCCGTTTCCACCTAAGAATCCGCGAACATTGTCGAGATCGCGTAGCGGCTGCAAGCCGTCGCCCGGCATGCGCGTTAAAAGCGGAAGGCGAACGATCGCATCGTGAACGCGTCCGGAAAACTGTTCATCGAAACGCTCGCCAATCCGCAGCAGCACGCGGGCGCGCAAAACGTCGAGCAGGCATTGGAACGCATAAAGCCCTGCAGCAAGCACGACGAGCCCCACTAGCGTCGATACGCTGCCACTTGCCAGAACGCGGTCGTAGACCTGAAGCATGAACAGCGGCGAGATCAGCGCAAGCACGTTGACCACGCCGCTGATCAACAGAATTCCCCAAATAGCGGAAGTCAGAGGGAAAGGTCTCAAAGCTGAATCCTTCAAGGAATGGTTACTCACGTAGGTCTCCGTGAGGATCTGGCGACCCAGCTCCCTATATTGCTCCCCGAGCGGCAACCGACTGCATCCGCTCGCTGATTCAGGATCAGTGCTCCCGCCGAATGTGTTTGGTTTGGCATCTAATGGAGCGGGTCAACAACAACACCGTCCGGCTGAAGGTTTGGAAGGGCAACGTCATCGTGGCCGGCCGCAAGGGCCCGAACAGGCTTCCGCCTCCACGCCTTCAGGGAGATTTCGGTGTACGACCAGCGCGACGTGCAGGGCTTCGTCAAGCTGTACACGCTGCGACTGCTCCCGGGCGCCCCGGCCCATCGCAAGTAGCGGAAACGGAAGCGCCCGCCCCCGGGGGGCGGGGCGCTGTTCCGTATGGGTTTTCTGGATCAAACGAAGGTGAAGTCCGACGCGGTCAGGCCTAGGTCGGCCACGGTGACCACACCGCCCAGGTGGACGAATTCATGCGCGTTGTTGTCGGCGGTGACATAGGCCAGAGTTGCGACTCTGTCGGTGTAGCTGCTTTGGTAGACAATGATGTCGCCGGCGTGCTCGCCGGAGATCGCACTCGCGGCTTCAGAAGCAGAGTTGAAAGATTCGCCAGTGATTACCACGACGTGTTCGCCGTTCGCACCTGAGGCCGCACCACTGTAGAAGCTGCTCACCGGGTAGCCGGACTGTATGCTGGCGTTGTTGACGAAGTTCGCGCCAAAACCGTCATTGTAGAGGCCCACCGCATCGAAGGCGAACTTGTCCTCCGCCGGGTTGAAATCGGTGATAGTGGTAATGTCCGACTTCGACCCGACAACCCCAGGCACCGGATTGTGGAACTGGAACACGAACGTGTCACTGTCGGTGCCCCCGGTCAACGTGTCCTGGCCGTCACCCACGTAGAGGACATCCTGGCCGGGACCGCCGCTGAGCCTGTCATTGTCCTCACCGGAGACGCGCGGGTTGAAGCGGCCGTTGTCGCCGGAGAGATCGTCCCAGCCATCTCCGCCGAAGATGCGGTCGTTACCCTTGCCGCCGATGAGTCGGTCACTGTCCGGGCCACCCGAGATCTCGTCGTTGCCGCCACGACCGTCAATCCAGTCACCGCCCTGGAAACCCTCCATCCAATCGTCAAGCTCGGTGCCGATGAGTGTTTCGGCACCCGGGCCACCCTCGATAATCTTTGCCATCGAAAATACTCCTAATGATGCACCCTGCCTGACGCGTTCATATTGCTCATCGGATAATTAGAGAAATCGATTGCTTGGATAGACACACATTTACGAAATGGATGCATTCACGTTCACTTCGCCCTTCTGCTGAGCAGTTGCGGGCTCGCTGGCGGCGGGGACGCTGGTCGCCCAAGCAATCGATGAAGATTCGACACTCAAACCGGGACTAGGACGAACTTCGTAACGGGGCCGTCCTGGTTGGGCCCCAAACTTCTCTCTGTTTGCTCGACGCCGGCATACCCGCACCGTGAGCGCTGGACGAGGACAAGTTCCGCTGGCGGAGAACGGCGTGATCGGCTTGCCGCGCCGAAACTGATGGCGCTCGTCGAAGGCATGGACTGGACACGCGTTCGAGCCGAACGGCGACGGCGTCCGGCCGGAAGGCGGTGGCGAAGTGACTCAGGCGCAAAAGGCGGGCTTCAGGCCGTGCACAATAAGCTTCTGTCGGCGTCATGATGAGAAGCGCTTCGGCCCGTCCCCACGAAATCGATACGCTCAAGGCGATGTTCGTCGCCATGGCGGCGGAGAAGGCCGAACTGCAACAACTCCGGAGCGAAACACTCAAGGCCGAGATCGTCCGGATGGCGACACTCAACGAGCGTGCCCAGGTGAGGATCGCCGACCTTCATGGGATCGTCAAGCAGCTGGAGCGCGCCGCTTCGGTCGCAGCTCCGAGAAGCTCGAACGTGCCTAGCAGGCCTTCGCCTTCGAAATCCAGACCGGGCTCGGCGCGATTGAGTCCGAGCTCGAGGCCGCAAGACCGACAGGCGAGCCGCGACGTGCTGCGCGACCGCGCAAGGCGTTCCCGGCGCATCTGGAGCGGGTCGAGATCGTCATCCAGCCCGAGCCATGGGGGAAGAAGCGCTCCCGCAGCCAATCGTCCAGTCCGTCAAACGCGGTCGGCCGCACAGGCTTGCGAAACGGAACAGTCCCGCCCTCGCTTAGATACCGAGGCACCGTGTTGCGAGCGCACCCGAATTCGTTCGCCCGTCGGTTCCCCAGCCAAGCTCATGCAGCGGCAGCATCGCTGCCACCTCTTCAGGTGAAGGATCTGCTCTCCCTGCATCGTTCTCGACAATGCAGGAATCGCCCAATCCCAATCGCCATCCATGCCTCCTCTCATAACCGAGGGGTCGTCGGCCGACAACTGAGACGTCCGGTGCTCTTAGGCGGGGTAATCATACGAGATGCCTCCTGCAACATCATTTCCCGCATCCATAGGCTTGCCGGATCATTATTGTGAAACGCAGGCCATTGGACGGCCTCCGTGAATGCGGCAGGAAGTGGCGGCGGAAGTTCGACAATCCGCAGGGGTGTTGTTTTTGCGAAATGCTGCGCCAGCCGTAAGGGCATTGTCCCGATGCGGTTGGTGCCTGATAGAAGGGGCGGGATCATGCTAAAGCCCTGTACGACGACCTCGATACGTCTCTCGAAACCGTTCTCGAGCAAATACCATTCCTCGATGGAGGGCTGCCGGGTGTCCCCGAATTTAAGCACAACCTGCCCCATCGACAAGTATCGGTCGAATGTAAGTGGCTCTGACAGCTGCTTGTTCGTGCCGCAGCCTACGCATACGAGTATATCTTCGAACAGGGCTGCGCGAGGATGTTTCGACATGAACACTTCCGGCATAATCAGAAAATCAACGTCGCCGCGCCGGAGAAGCTCCTCGGGGTCGTCGGAAATAAGCAGACATTCGAAGCGGACGGCGGGAGCTTCCCGCGCAGCACGCTTTACGATCTTCTTAAAAAATACGAGTGTGAGGTAATCGGAAAGGATGATGCGGAAGCGACGATCCGATCGGGCCGGGTTAAAGGCGTCCCAGGAAATAATCGACAGCTGGATGTGCAGCAATGCCTCCCGGACTGCTGTGGCGAGCCCCTCCGCGCGCGGTGTCAAAATGAGTTCGCGGCCGTTCATCGTAAATAGCTCATCGCTGAAATAGGCGCGTAACCGACCGACGGCGGCGCTCATGGCCGGCTGACTCAGGTTAATACTGCGGGCCGCGGCGGTGACTTTACGCTCCCTGATCAAAGCGTCCAGCACAACCAGGAGATTTAGATCGAGTCCCTTAAAACGCATGTATTGACCTATCCGACGCGTGGATGGGTATCGCCCAAAGAATCAATTTTACGAATGGTAAGTAGCGTCAACGCATCAGCCGACGACGAAATAGAGCAACCGATAGGAAGAACGGCAAAACCGTGTATATGCAAAGCGCGCCGATATGCAGGCCCATGCTGCCGGCCGGACGGCCAAGCATCGCCGGACGAATGAGGTCAATTGCATGTGCGAGCGGCAACAAGGAGGCGACGTCCTGAAAGGCGCCGGGCAATTGGTTGACCGGAAACATCGCGCCGCAAAGGAACAGCATGGGTGTTACAACAAGCGTATTATAAAATATGAAATATTCATAACTGGGCGCAAGCGCCGTGACGACCATCGCTAGACTCGCGAAGGCGAGGCCACTGAGAGCGATGACTGGCAGCAAGCAGAGGATGGATGGCCACGATGTGTAGCCGAGCGTGGTGGCAACAATAGTGATTGCTGTGCCCGCCATCAGGGCCTTGGTGGCTGCCCACGCCAATTCGCCGAGTAAGATATCGCCGAGCGTCAGCTGAGTGCATAGCATTCCTTCCCAGGTGCGCTGGTTGTCCATGCGGCCGAAACTCCCGTAAACCGTTTCAGCAGTCGCCGATGCCATCGCGCTTGTGGCAACCATGCCAGCCGCGAGAAACGCAATGTACGAAGTGCCCTCAACAGGACCTATCATTGTTCCGATGCCAAAGCCGAGACCGAACAGATAGATCATCGGATCGGCGAGGTTGCCGAGAACCGATGCAAGCCCGATTTTCTTCCATCCAAGATAGTTGCGGCGCCAAACCGCGACCCAATTCCACGCATTGGCGGGCATGGCCGCCGCATAACGTTCGCCCATTGTTCAGTCCTCCATCTCGCGCCCGGTTAGCCGCAAGAACACATCCTCGAGATTGGGGGGACGCTGCAGAAGGCGCAGACCGGCGCGCCCGCGTAGCTGCACCAGCACCTGCTCCGGATCGGGTGCATAGCAAAAAAGCGTCTCACCGCTCACCTCGATGCGCTGTGCGTACGGCCGGATCAGCGCACCCAGTTCATGCGGATTGCCGCCGTAGACCTCGACCACGTCACAGCCGATCTGCTCGTCAATGAGTGCGGACGGGCGGCCTTCGGCGATCTTGCGCCCCTCCTCCATAACGCACAGCCGATCGCACAGCCGCTCGGCCTCTTCCATGAAATGGGTAGTCAAAAGAATAGTCTTGCCCCGCGCCAGCAGCGATCGCAGCCGTTCCCAGATCAGGTGGCGGGCCTGCGGATCGAGGCCGGTGGTCGGCTCGTCCATCACCAGCAAGTGCGGGTCATTGATCAGCGCACGCGCGAGCGTCAGGCGCCGCTTCATGCCGCCGGACAGTTCGGCGACGCGCGCATCCGCTTTGTTCTCGAGGCGGGCGAACTCAAGCAGCGACGGTATGACCGCTTCGATCTGGCGTCTGCTCATCCGGAAGTAGCGCCCGAACACCAACAGGTTCTCGCGTACAGTGAACGCGGTATCAAGATTGTCGAACTGCGGGACCACGCCGATGCGCATACGTGCCAAACGCGCGCGCGCCGGCACTGGAGCGCCGAGCACAGTAATCTTCCCCGCATCAGGCGATGTCATGCCGAGGACCATACGCGCAATCGTGCTTTTGCCCGCACCGTTCGGTCCCAAGAGCCCGAAGCATTCCCCCGCCGCAACGCGGAACGACAGTCTGTCGACAACGAGCTTGTCATAAGTTTTGCTTACGTCAGTAAGATCGATCGCTACCATGGACATGGGTTCATTTTACCGAGAGGGACGCCAAGACTGGCGGTTGCTTGGTTGCCTGCCGGACCTGAAACTGTGACTCGTCTTCGCCATCCCAGCCGTCGATAACGAACTGATCGACATCACAAGGATTTAGCCCCTGTTCCGCCAAAGCGGCGACAATTACGTCGAGATTATCGATGGTTTGATAACGCGGATTGTTGTGCCGCTTTTCCTGCTCAACGCAGAAGACGAGCCGTCCATCCTCGACAAGGGCGATCGCCCCATCATGGGTCAGCTTGGTACCACAGATGCGCATAGTGTCTCCACGTTAACGGCGATAGATTCGATTCATCAGGAAGCGGAAAGCGGGTTCCGGAAACGGACGAGCAAGCAGTCTTCGTTGACCGACTCGCCCCGACACTCAAGACGCTCTACCTCGATCAACGTTTCGTTCAGCATGGCGATGACCGGCTCAGCACCAGCGGCGTGACCCCAGCGACGGCAATTAGCATCCCTTGCCGATCCGAAGATCAGATGCCCGCCTGGCGCAAGCACCCGCACCAGGTTTTTGACGGCCGCGCGCATCTCGGCTATGTCTTCGAGGTAGTATAGGACCTCCGCCACAACGATCAGGTCAAACAACTCGTCGGTCGAAAACTGTTGAACATCGGAGACTATCCAGTTGATGCGCGACGGCTCCTTTATCCGTTGACGTGCTCGAGCAATCGCTTGCGCCACCACATCGATGACGGTGAGCCCTTGGCAGTTGGGAGCTAGTTTTTCCGTGAATGCGCCGGCAGCGCACCCGACTTCGAGGGCATTTGTAATGGAGCCTTGGGCAAGCGCCAGCTGGAGCATTTGCGTGTGGCGCTCCCGCTCGAACGGATTGCCGTCGAGGCGCCACGGATCGTCTGCGGCCAATTCCTGATCGAGCAACTGATGATTCATGTTCTGGGTCAAACTCGTCCACCTCTCGTCCACCTAGGTAATTAGCGATCACTCGTCGCCGCAAATGTTGCCCGACAGCGCTAATCCCGAAGAATCCCGCGCAAGATTGAGCCTGCGAAGCGGAGCCGCATGCGGTGAGAATTCTGCCCTGCTTGATCCAGTGATCGGAGTTTGGGTGGGGGCCTGTTTTCCCCCAGTGTTCGATGTAGCGACAGCAGAGCTTCGCGACAGCCAATCGCTATTGCTCAATGTACACAGCGCGTAGGCCTTCAAGGGAAGTAAGAGAAAGATGTTGATGAACGTGTGCAGGGAAAAGCCCAGAAATCGAAACTGTCGAGCACGAAATGCTACCACGCTGCATCGGACCATGGTCATGGACACAATCATCAGTCCTGTCCACCAAGGCACAGTGCCTGTCAGTGCGAAATGTGCGAGGCCCGTTAGTACCGATAGGGCGAGGAGTAGCGGCCCGAGATTCTGTCCGACCACGTCCAACGTGAGATAGCTATTGAGGCCGGGCAGCAAGCGCAGCCCAAGCAGCGTGTCCCGGAATGTGCTTCGTGCCCAACGGAGTTGTTGGCGCAGATACGGTCCGAGTCTGTTCGGAACGACTGTGGCCGCGATGGCGCCCGGAACGTACTCGGTTCGAAAGCCTGCTTTCAGCATGAGGATAGTGAGATGGCGATCCTCCCCGAAGTCGCTTGGCTTGCCCCGAAAAAATTGCGACTCGTACTGGTCCAGTAACAAAAGGAGCGCAGACCGGCGGTACATGGCACATGGGCCGCAACAGCACATAACGGCACCGAAGCGAGCCTGTGCCGCGCGCTCCTCGTTGCAAGCCAGCCAGTACTCCATGTCTATCAGCCTTGTCAGCCAGCTCTCGCTCCGGTTACTGGCAATCAACTGACCCATGACTGCGCCGACCGCTGGATCTCGCATCTTCGGTACAAGCTTGGTGATGACGTCGGGCGCGAGTATCGTGTCTGAATCAACGTTAAGCACCAAATCCCCGGATGAGCGGCGTATCGCGGCGATCTGCGCCTTGCGCTTTCCAACATTCTCGGGAAGCAAAATGATGTCGAACCTAGGGTCGCGCGCGTAGGTTTCGTGGACAGTTCCTACGGCTTCGCGATTTCCAGAACCGTCATCAACCACATAGACCCGAAGTCTTCCGGCGTATTCTTGGTCTGCAATGGACGCCAGGCACTCTGAAAGCGTGCGCGGATCCTCGTTGAAGCAGGGGACGATGACATCCACGCTGGGCAGTTGATCGGAGCCGACGAGATCCTCCAACGCCGATGAGTCGTTTGTCGGCAGAGCATAAATCCCCTGCATGCTCTTATAAGCAGTCGAGAGCAGTGCATAAAGCGAAATGGCCACAGTGCTGGTTGTACCAAGAAGAGTCATGGGATCTCGTTTGTTCAGTGATGTTGAGGAAGTGAGCGGATTACAAATCCGCGCTCATGAAGTGCTGGAATCAGCCGGGACAGCGCCGTGACCGTCTGGTCGCGCAGACCGGCGTGAGCGCCCTGGCTCAACTCGCCGGGAGGGCATCCGTCGTGCAAGAGTACGATTGCGCCCGGCCGGACAGAGGCGAGCACGGTATCGATAATCGCGTCGGCCCCAGGGCGAGACCAATCTCGAGGGTCGACGGACCAATGGAGGGCCGTCAGCCCGGCGATCTGTGACGCTGTGAAGACTTCTTCGCTCCAGGCCCCGTAGGGCGCGCGAATATAGCGCACCGAGGCCTGGGGGCACGCCCTCATGATGGCGCCGTTCGCTTCAAAGATCTCACGTTGCACTTCGCCGAAGCCGCATTTGTACAGATCCGGATGAGTCATCGTGTGGTTGCCTAGCTCGTGCCCTTCTGCAAACATTCGTTGGATTAGATCCGGGTGCTCTAAGGCGTAGGCGCCGATGACGAAGAAAGTGGCCGGCACCCGCTGCTCTGCCAGCACATCCAGAATCTCCGGTGTGAAAAGTGGATTGGGACCGTCGTCAAACGTCAGATAAACGCTGCGACGGCCGGTGCCGTCAGAGCACTCACGGCGCACTTCGTACAAGCAATCGGGACGGCTCATAGCTCTGGTCCGTTCCGATCGATCATCGTGCCCGTGGGCCATTCGCTGATCGGCCGTCCAACTGGCAGAACAATGGTGAGTGCGTCATCAATGCGTGTGGGCGGCAGGTCGAGGCGCGCCTCTGGTCGGGTGGAGCGCACGCGAATTCCCGACAAGACGGCCAAAGGGCTGTATCGCCGCCCGAACCTCTCAACATGATTCCGCAGCGCGTGCCGGACGGTTCCGAAAGCGAATGGAACGCCAAGCTCCTGCAGTATTGGAAGCACGACATGGATTGAATGGGCGATTCCGAGACTCTCAAGATCCGGACGTACCCCGTACAGGCCCAGCTCAGCCACCAACAGATCGACCGCGTCAACCTTGATGAAACGGCGCAGTATGCCCATGTGAGCCGCTACACCGTTCGAATCATAGGCGATTGCGCGGAGTTCAGGCCTGGCGCCGGCCCAGCTTCGACTACCTTCGAACGGTTCTGCGTTGGACGCCCCAGTCGGCCCGTAGGTATTACGAAAGAACTGGGCGAGCTCGACGTGGTCCGAGAGCTGCAACTCGTTTTCCCAGCACAATTTCCACTGCACCTGAGGGCGCATTCAGGACCTCTCTTCAAAATAGTTTCTTGCGGGCCGCATTACCCGGCCAAAGCGGCGGCGTTGTTGGCTGCACTCAACCGTTGTCGTTAGCGACGGTGAGCCAGCCGGTGGGGGCTCGCCAATGAGCTCTCTCGATGTTCCCCCCCGTGTGGCGGCGCCGTCGATTTGAGCTTGACGTCGGTCATTTACGTTCCTCTAATGCATGGTTCGTAAATTCGTAAAATTGATTGTTTAGATGATGCCCATCCACACGCTGGATAGATCAGGATATGCGGTTTAAGGGGCTGGATCTGAATCTCCTCGTTGTGCTGGACGCTCTGATCAGGGAGCGTAAAGTCACTGCCGCGGCCAACAGTATTAACCTGAGCCAGCCGGCCATGAGCGCCGCCGTCGCTCGGTTACGCGCCTACTTCAGCAATGAGCTATTTACGATGAACGGCCGCGAGCTCATTTTGACACCGCGCGCGGAGGGGCTTGCCCCAGCAGTCCGGGACGCATTGCTGCACATCCAGCTATCGATTATTTCCTCCGACGCCTTTAACCCAGCCCAATCGGATCGTCTCTTCCGAATCATGCTTTCCGATTACCTCACGCTCGTGCTTTTTAAGAGGATCGTAGAGCGTACTGCGCGGGAAGCTCCCGCCGTCCGCTTCGAATGTCTGCCTATTTGCGACGACCCCGAGGAGCTTCTCCGGCGCGGCGACGTTGATTTTCTGATTATGCCGGAAGTGTTCATGTCGAAACATCCTCGCGCAGCCCTGTTCGAAGATATGCTCGTATGCGTAGGCTGCGGCACGAACAAGCAGCTGTCAGAGCCACTTACATTCGAGCGATACTTGTCGATGGGGCATGTCGTGCTCAAATTCAGGCACACCCGGCAGCCCACCATGGAGGAGTGGTATTTGCTCGAGCACGGTTTCGAGAGACGTATCGAGGTCGTCGTACAGGGCTTTAGCCTGATCGCGCCCGTCATATCAGGCACCAACCGCATCGGGACCATGCCCTTACGGCTGGCGCAGCATTTCGCAAAAACAACACCCCTGCGGATTGTCGGACTTCCGCCGCCACTTCCTCATCCCGCATTCACGGAGGCCGTCCAATGGCCCGCGCTTCACAATACTGATCCGGCAAGCCTGTGGATGCGGGAAATGATGTTGCAGGAGGCATCTCGCCTGGCGCCTTTGCTTGAAAGCTATTGAGCGTCTCGGGCTTCCTGGAGG
Source organism: Mesorhizobium sp. M1182 (assembly GCF_040318335.1). NCBI lineage: Bacteria > Pseudomonadati > Pseudomonadota > Alphaproteobacteria > Hyphomicrobiales > Phyllobacteriaceae > Mesorhizobium > Mesorhizobium sp. M1182. The sequence goes on along the minus strand of NZ_JAMYMD010000027.1, from coordinate 63,939 downwards.
CGGTCGCGATCGCGTAGGAGCGGTTGCCATTCGGGCGTCAGGCCTTTGGCTCGGCAGAGCGGCGCAGTTCCTTGCTGAGTACGAGGGCCAGGAACGAGCAGAACACATGCCCGGGTTGGTGCTGAGTTGACTGCCGCCTCCGATTTCGCGTGCGAAGTCCCAGAAGATGTTTAGCCCCACTCAAATGCCAACTTTGCCGGCCTTGCCGCGGCTTTTCACGCGCGGCCAGGCGAGGAGATGCCGGTCGACGAGGTCAATCCCAATGGACTGTGCCGGCCTCGCTCGGCTACTGGCGTGAGGCATCCTTGACGACACCGCCCTGGACCGACAACGTCGAGATGTTGGCAATGAAGCCGGTCGCGATTGACGCTGCGGATGTAGGCAATTTACCTCGCGCTTCCGCCTGAACGCGTGGCCGATCCGTTCACCAATTGGCGCTTCATCCTGGGCCGCGGCTGAGGCCTGTGGGGTGCGGCTACCCCGCGTGGATGGGATCATCAATCAACTTTCTCTCATTTATGAAAGGAAACTTCCCCGCTTACGATAGAAGCCATCAGTTTCATATATTTTCCGGCAGATGAATGTCGAACGGCAGAAATGTCTGTCCTGGTGTTTCAGCAGTGCCGGTCTCGATAGCCCGCGTCATCAGCGTTATCAGCTCCTGGGAAAGCCGGCGCATTGGCGTGGCGACCGCCATCGTGATGATGTTATCAGCGAGTGCCGCCCGAGATTCCGGCGTGATTTCATTCACGATCGCGACGAGATCGCGACTTTTACCCTCTTCCCGGACCGCGGAGATGGCGCCCTCCATGCCGCCCCCGGCGACATAGAAGCCGACGAGCTCGGGTTCCCGCTGCATGAGATCAAGTGTTGCCTCGTAGGTGACCTGCCGTTTCTCCAGGTTCACAAGCGGATCGAGCACCTCGAACGTCGGCGCGTTCTCACGGCAATAGGAGCGAAAGCCGACGTCACGGAGCTCGTGCCCCTGGAAACGATGGCTACCGACAAACACCGCCACCTTGCCGGGCCGTTTTGCGACCTTGGACACCATCCAAGCGGCCGTGCGCCCCACCTTGCGGTTGTTGAGGCCGATATAGCCCTGTCGCACGCCGGCGGCGAAGTCGGAAAGCAGCGAGAAAACCGGAATGCCTTTGGCCTTGAGGTCCTCAACCGCTGCTGTAATTCTTGGGTGGTCCGGTGCCACCATCGCGATCGCATGGCAGCGTGCGCCCAAATCCTTGAGCGGTGCGATTAGGTCGCTCGGCATATGTGACGGGGCGAATTGGATGAGCGGAATGCCGTGGAAGGACTGGGCCAAATTGACCGACGCTTCGACCTCGCGCGCAAAGTCTTGGTAGAAATGCTGGGCCGGTTTTCTCAAGATGAAGCCCAGACGGTAGCACGGTAGGTCTCGCCGCAAGCGCTGCTTGATGAGCCCGGCAGCATGATAGCCGATCGCGTGGGCGGCGTCGTGGACCCGCCGCGCGGTCTCCTCGCGCACCGGATGGCGGGCGTTCAGAACCCGATCGACCGTTGCTACGCTGACTCGGGATTCGCGGGCGAGATCGGCAATTGTGGGGCGCTTGGTCATGGGTCCTATTCTGATTGGTTTTTGACGCAGGCTGGCTCTCTGTCACCTAGCGCGATTCGACAATGGTTTCGGGTGGGCAAAGTGAAGACGCCCGCATACTGAATGATCGACAGCGTATTGGACTACTCCAGACGTAGACCGGCCGGGTATAACGGAAGGTTCATTCGCTTAGGGCGGCGATGATTTGCACTCACACATTTAGCGCTTCTGATACATGGTCCGTGAGGCGCCGTTTAGAGCCTGCGAGTCGATCGTTCAGGTCATGTGACCAGCTTGGCGAAGCCGGTCGCGGTGCGTCGACCTTACTCGGCGGAGGATAGCCGGTTTGATGCCTCGGCAAGCTGATGACCGCAGAAGGCGGCTTTCATCTGCGCTTGGTCCAATTCTCCTTCCCAGCGGGCGACGACGAGGGATGCCACTGCGTTACCAACGCAATTAGTCAACGCCCGGCATTCGGACATGAAGCGGTCGATGCCGAGTATCAGTGCCATCCCAGCAACGGGAACACTCGGAATTACGGCGAGCGTAGCAGCCAGGGTGATGAAGCCCGCACCTGTCACACCTGCAGCGCCCTTGGAGGAAAGCATCGCAACGAGCAGCAGCAGCACCTGATCGCCGATTGACAGGTCCGTGTTCGTTGCCTGCGCGATGAAGAGGGCCGCCAGGGTCATGTAGATATTCGTGCCGTCCAGATTGAACGAATATCCGGCCGGGATGACGAGACCCACAACCGAACGCCTGGCGCCCGCCTTCTCCATCTTCTGCATGAGCGAGGGGAGCGCGGCCTCCGAGGAGGACGTTGCGAGCACAAGCAGCAGCTCTTCCTTGATGTAGCGAATGAGAGAAAAGATCGAAAAGCCGTTGTAGCGGCAGACCGCGCCGAGAACCCCGAACACGAAGAGGAAGGCGGTGAAATAGAACGTCGCGACCAGCATCGCGAGGTTGACGACCGAACCGATGCCATATCTGCCGATGGTGAAGGCCATTGCGCCGAAAGCGCCGATCGGCGCGGCTTTCATCAGAATGCCGACGAGCTTGAAGACAGGCGCGATGAGCGCCTGAAGGAAGGAAACGACAGGCTTGCCCGTCTCTCCGGCCATCGCGAGCGCCATGCCGAACAGAACCGAGAAGAACAGCACCTGCAGGATGTCGCCTTCCGCGAAGGCGCCGACTATCGTTGGCGGGATGATGTTCATCAGGAAGCCGGTGACCGACTGCTCGTGGGCCTTTGCGGCATAGGTATTCACGGCCTGGACATCGAGCGAGGCCGGATCGATGTTGAGGCCGGCGCCAGGCTGGACGACATTGGCGACGATGAGGCCGACGATCAGCGCCAGCGTCGAGAAGGTGAGGAAATAGACCATTGCCTTGCCGGCGACCCGGCCGACCTTGTGAAGATCGTTCATGCCGGCAATGCCGGTCGCAATTGTCAGGAAGATGACAGGCGCGATGATCATCTTGACCAGCTTGATGAAGGCATCACCCAGCGGCTTCAGGCTCTCGCCGGTCCCCGGATAGAAATAGCCAATTGCGACGCCTAGGGCGATGGCGGCAAGCACCTGCGCGTAAAGCTTGGCATAGAAGGGTTTGCGGGGCGCGGGACTCGCGCCGCGGACTTGTGCAGCTGACACTGTTTCTCTCTCCCTGACCGGATCGAGGTGGCGTGACTTCTCCCGGGCTTCTCCCTATCGCGGCGCTCCGGTCGAACGCTGCACCAACGCCGCCGCAATACCCATGCCAAATGGATCCGCATGACCTGAACTGACGTTGGGCTCGCCAATGATGGGATGAATGCGGTGGCACAAGACGGGAATGACAAGGCCGCCGTCCAGCACGCGCTTGATGTTCTTCGGCAGATTGCCGGTCGATCTCTCTGGCTTGCGGTTTTGCTGCACATCGTGGCGGGCTCCTCGGTTTGCCGACTTTGGGAAGGGCCGCATCGCTGGCACCAGGGCGCAGAATTGCCGTGTTCTTTGCCGCGCTCCCGCTGCAGCGACAGCTTGAAAGCGACGTCGAGACGTAGGGATTGACGCCGCTGGTGCTGACCGCGACGATGCGGTTCAGAAGTTCCGAGCACCGCCGAGAAAGCCGCGCTCGACCGCCACCTTCGCGCCTTCACACGCGACGCCGCCGCCTTATCTGCGTCATCAATATCGAGGAAATGGCGGTTGCCGCGACCGACCAGTGTCGTCGGCAGTGATTATCGCTCCCGCCCCTGGTTCGCAGGCGCTGGTGACTGGCACGGCCCGGCAACTCGGCGCGGTCAGCCGCTCGGGCACCGCATCGCCGGCGCCGTATTTCTGTCGTTCAACATCGCCGACAAAAATTAGAACTGATGAATTCTATCATAGGCCGCGAGGTTTCCTTTCACGAATGAAAGAAAGCTCGATTGACTATCCCGCCTCGCTCCAGTCTTTTGAAAATCAACGTGTGGTTGCCCCCGTGCAAGCCGAGAACGTGGCCAAGCTTCGTGGAGGGAGAGCCAAGCGATGCGTCAGGGGTCGACCCGCTTTGCACTCGACCACACGGCGGTGGCACGAGTTCACGTCAGAGCATTTTCGCGCTTGCCCGCGACGTCGCGGGCGCACATGCCGCCGGCATGCATTTCATGGCGCGAGATCGAGGATCATATGCACCACAACATTCCCAAATCAGAACAAAATGCCAGCGAGTGCCGCATTTCGCTTCCGGATGCGAAAAGGGCTTACCCAAAGTCCGAGATGAACACCGCGGTCCCTTTTGTGCCATCGCACGAGCACGCGCTTACCGGCATCTTCGAAATATCGAAAGTACTCACCGACCCCGCCCGGCTCGAAGTCACGTTGGCCAAGGTCGTCGATCTCCTGCCCTCGTTTGTGCAGATGCGGCACGGCATCATCGCTCTCTTCGACGCTGAGGGCGTACTGGACATCACCGTAGTCACCGGCTGCGACGAGAACAGCGATGAGCGCTCCCGGATGCGCCTGCCGCGCAAGGCAATCGATCTGATTGTGACGACGGACACGCCGCTCGTCGCCGAGAACATAGCGGTGCATTCGGCCTTCACTGCCGCTGACATAGAGGTGCTTGGGGCCTCCGACACCGTGTCCTTCATCGGCGTTCCCATTCGTGTTGATGGGAACGCCGTAGGCACGCTGACTGTCGACCGCGCCTTGGACAGCAGGTCAACGTATCGGCTCGATTATGATGTCCGGCTGCTCACCATGATAGCCAACATGGTGGGACAGACAGTCAAGTTGCACCGCTTCTCCGCGGGCGACCGCGAACGACCGACGGAGGTGGAAGATGGGCTGCAAACGCAATTCTCTGATGTCAAGCACCCTGCACCGCAGCGCAAGAAGGTTCACGTCAAGGGAATGATTGGCGATAGTCCGGCGCTAAGCGCGCTGCTCGAGAAGATCGCAGTTGTAGCTAAGGCAAAGACCACGGTTCTGTTGCGAGGCGAATCCGGTACCGGGAAGGAGCTGGTCGCCAAGGCAATTCACGAGTTGTCGCCGCGCGCCAAGCGGCCCTTCATCAAACTCAATTGTGCAGCGCTGCCAGAGACAGTCCTGGAATCCGAATTGTTCGGTCATGAGAAGGGTGCCTTCACAAGCGCGTTCAATTCCCGCAAGGGTCGCTTTGAGCTCGCCGACAAGGGGACGTTGTTTCTGGATGAGATCGGCGAGATCTCGGCCTCCTTCCAGGCAAAGCTACTGCGCGTGCTGCAGGAGCAGGAGTTTGAGCGCGTCGGCAGCAACCAGACCATCAAGGTCGACGTTCGCGTGATTGCCGCCACGAACAGGAACCTTGAAGAGGCGGTTGCAAGGAATGAGTTCCGCGCCGACCTATATTATCGCATCAACGTGGTTCCCTTGCTGGTGCCGGCATTACGCCAAAGGCGCAGCGATATTCCGCTCCTCGCAGCTGAGTTTCTCAAGAATTTCAACGATGAGAACGGCCGTACGCTGACCTTCGATCCGCGTGCGATTGAAGTACTGATGAAATGTGAATTTCCCGGCAACATTCGCGAGCTTGAAAATTGCGTGCACCGGACAGCGATCCTGGCGGAGGGACGATCAATCGGGAGAAACGACTTTGCGTGCTCCCACGACCAATGCTTTGCCGAGGCGCTGCGGAAGAGCAGATCGGGCAAGGCCGCGCCGCAACCAGCGCCAATCCTGCCAGAGGCAGTGAATCCGGCCACGCCTCCGGATGCGGCCGCTCGTTCGGCCGCCACCACAGTCCCGCCTGCCGGAGCAACCCACTCATTGGGCGCGAGGACCACCGACGCCGAGCGCGTCATTGCTGCCATGGAAAGATGTGGCTGGGTGCAGGCAAAGGCGGCGCGCCTGCTTGGACTGACCCCGCGCCAGATTGGCTACGTGCTGAGGAAATACGGCATCGAGGTCAAGCGTCTGTGAAAGCATGACTCAGGCGGATTAGCTGAGACCGCTTAGCGGCTTGGCCCGCGCAGGGATGCAGATCCGCGTCCGCGTCAAGTCGATCCGACCGAGGACAGCCTGGCCGAATTCCCGTCGTGGCAGCCGGCGTTGCGACCATCTTGTGAAAGGCGACGCTGCCATCGTCAATCCGTCCGCCATGTTGCTCTCGTTGCGAGCTCATACGGATGCCCTGTGCGACTGAAACGGAGATAAAATATGTCCGATGCAAAACTGCAAGCTGTGCTTTCGTCTCTTCCGCAAGGGACGCGACAGTTAGATGCTCTGCCGTCCAACGGACCAGCGCCGGACAGAAGTTTTGTCAAGCTGAATACGAATGAGAACCCGTTTCCGTTGCCGCCAATCATAATGCAAAGTGCAGTGGCGGCCCTCCAGCGCCAGTATCTGTATCCGGACGACGATAACATCAGCTTGAGGGAAGCAGCGTCCAATACCTATGGCGTATCCACGGATCAGGTCATCGCAGGCAACGGGTCGTCTGAACTGCTCGGACTCATCTACAGAGCTTTCCTCGCCCCTGGCGACAAGGTGGCGATGATATCGCCAGGGTTTTCGTTCAACCGCAAACTTGCCATGTTGCATGGTGCTGAGTTTCTCGAGATCGGATGTCAAACTCATTCGCTGCCAATGGAGCAATTGCTTTCCGGTCCGGCAAAAGACGCCAAGTTCATTCTGGTGGCCAATCCAAACAATCCGACCGGAACATTCCTCTCGATAAGCAATATCGAACGCCTCGTGGCACAATCGGATCGCCTGGTCGTCCTTGATGAGGCCTACGTCGACTTTGCACCCGATCACGGGCTGCGCCTCATCAACCGTTATTCGAACCTTCTGATCTTGAGAACATTTTCGAAGAGCTATGCCGCCGCCGGCATTCGCGTCGGTTTCGGTTTCGGTCACCCTGAGATTATTGGCAGGCTGCGCAACATCCAGAACGTCTTCAACATGAACGTGATCGGGCATGCGGTTGGTATCAGCGTGCTTGCGCATCGCGGCGCCTACGCAGAGAACCACAAGCACATCAGACATGAACGACAGCGAGTGACAGCCGCACTGTCGCAACTTGGATTTTCCGTAACGCCCTCCCACGCAAATTTCTTGCTAGCCCGTGTGCCAGCGGGACAGGACGGCTCATGGTGGCAAGCAGCCTTGGAAAGGCAAAAGATACTCGTTGCCTACTTTCCGGACAATGGTTTGGAACATTGCATCCGCGTCAGCATCGGCACAAAAGAGCAATTGGATGCATTTCTTGCTGCCGCTCGCGATATAGTTGGAAGCTTAAACATACCAAGCACCACGGGCAGGGGAGCGTCAGGCTCTGCTCGTTCGGTACGCTGACGCTAATCCGATATCACACATTGCTATCTTTAGACTTGCTTGGTCACCCAAGCACGACAACATTTTTCTTTAAAATCAGGGACAATATCGAGTGACAAACGTCTTTCCTTCAAACCTAGCCTTCGGCATCTTCGATCATCTGGACGAGGACGGCCTCGATATCGCCCGGCAGTACGAAGATCGCCTGATATTAGCAGAGGCGTGCGATCAGCTAGGGTTCTATGCCTATCATCTCGCAGAGCACCACTGTACCCCCCATGGGAGAGGTCCATCGCCGAATCTGTTCTTATCGAGCGTCGCCCAGCGCACCCGGCGCCTGCGTCTCGGACCCTTGGTGATGCTGCTTGCGCTTTATCATCCGCTGCGTGCGTTCGAAGAGATCTGTATGCTGGACCAGTTGAGCGGTGGCAGGCTCGAACTGGGCATAGGGCGCGGTGCTCTCCCGATCGAATTGGGTTACTTCGGGATTGGTGCGGACGCGGTGCCGGGCCGCTATGCGGAAGCCAGCGAAATTCTTGTTGAAATACTTGTTAATGCCATGAAGGTTGGCACGCTGTGCTATCAAGGCCGCCATTTTGAGCTCAATGACGTTCCTTTGACGCTAAGACCTCATCAGCGTCCACATCCGCCGACATGGGTCGCCGCCAATCGACCCGAGTCCGCAGCCTGGGCCGCTGCGAATGGAGCAAATATCGCGTGTGTAGGACCTTCCTCTTCTGTTCGCAAAACTACTGATGCGTTCCGCGCCTATCAAGAGGACAACACTGGCGCGGGCGATCGAGCGCCATTTATTGGATTGCTCCGCATGGTCGTGGTTGGGCGTTGTGACACACATGCCTATTCGCTCGCGGCACCTGCTTACGATCGATGGCTCAAGAGCTTCCAATTCCTTTACGAGCTTAACGCTATCCCCACTCCACCCAACCTGCCGCTGACCTTCGATGCGGCAGTCGAGAGTGAATTGTGCGTGGTAGGATCAGCAGCGTCTGTGCGAGAAGCTCTGCTCAGTCAGTTGGAAGAGGCAGGTGCTAACTACCTTCTTTGTCAACTGGCATTTGGGAATCTGCCGCTAGATGCTTCCCTGTACACCGCGACGACCATTCAATCCGAAATCATGGCTCGACTTGTCTGACCGTGAAATTCGCGGTCTGATCCGAAGGTAAATCGTTGTAACAGCGCTCCCTCACATTGCTCGAGCGTGCACGTGGTGGGGATTGGGAAATCGTGAGGGAGGCCAAACTGACGACGAGCCGGCGGCACAGATTACCAGGTTTGTGCGTTGGCCGGCATCTGGGCACGGTGTGAGACTGCACGATCCTAAGGAGATGATGGCCGAGCGCGTCACGATGCCGGCACGCATCTGCTCGTCGCGCTCGCGCTAGTCGTTGCCCATAGCCCGCCGCAAGAGGTTCTTCTCGACCGGGGCGGCGCCGGTGGCGGCTCCCGCATCCAGCTTCATCAGCGGCTCGGCGGTAGCAAAGCCGTCACTCGCTACGGCGCTGTTGAGGGCGCGCTCGCGAGCGGCTTTGCTACGCCGAGCGACACCACCTGGAGCGAGTTCGCCCGATGTCGCGGCGTGCACCGCGGTCGGATGACGACGCTGGAGGAAATCGTTCGCAGCCGGTCTTCACGATCCGCGCGAGTGCTTTGCATGAATGCTGCCTGCTTCCTCGTCTGCGGCGGCCTGAGTGTCCGCCGGCACGCCCGAGGTCAATGTCAGTACCACAAGGCCGCCAAGACGTCAGGTCTGGGAGCCGGCTTGTACGGTCGTATCGTGTTCTGGAATATCGTCAAAGGAGGCGTAGTTGAGATTGTAGAGTTTGGAATACAGGCCCCCCATGGCTAATAGCTGATCGTGGTTGCCAGTCGCAATAACTTGGCCATTCTGAAGCACGATGATGCGGTCGGCACCCCGGATCGTGGCAAGACGGTGGGCGATCACGAGGCCAGTGCGGCCTTCAAGCAGCTTTATCAGAGCCTTCTGAATCTGCATTTCCGTGTAGCTGTCGATGTTGGCGGTAGCTTCGTCGAGCACGAGGATCTTGGCGTCGGCGACGAGGGCGCGGGCGAAACTGATAAGCTGGCGCTGGCCGAGAGATAAGTTGTCGCCGCGTTCGCCAAGTTGGGTCTCATACCCGTCGGCGAGGCTCATGATGAAGTCGTGGGCGCCGACCGCCTTGGCGGCCTCGATCACCTTGTCGCGCGTGGCTTCCGTCTTGTGGTATCGAATGTTCTCGAAGACCGTCCCGGTGAACAGGAACGGCTCCTGCAGCACCATGGCGACCTGGCGGCCGAGCGATTCCTGGGTGAGATCGCGCACATCATGTCCGCCGACCAGCACTTGGCCCTGCTGAACATCATAGAAGCGGTGGACCAGGGCCATCGCGCTCGATTTGCCAGAACCGCTCGGCCCGACCAGTGCGACCGTCTCGCCGGGATTGACCCGGAAGGAGACATTTTTCAGCACCGAATGGTTGGGATTGTAGCCGAAGGTGACGTCCCTGAACTCGACCGAGCCGTCCATTTCGGGCGAAAGCACCTCGGCATTGGGTTTGTCCTGAACATCGATCTTGACGTCGAGCACATCGGTCAGGCGCTTGCCTGAGGCCATGGCGCGCTGCATGACCGAATATTGCAGGGTGAGTGAGCGGATCGGGTCAAAGAAGCGCTGGATGTAAAACAGGTAGGCTACCAAAACCCCCACATCTATGCGGCCATTCATGACCATCGAGCCGCCGACCACAATAACGGCGGCCATGGCGAGGCCGGTGAGGCCATCGACGATAGGCACCATGACCAGTGCATATTTGGCAGCGATCAGGTGGGTCCTGAGGTTGGCATGGGCCTTGTCGTCAAAAAGGATGAAATTCACCTGCTGGCGGTCCATTGACTGGACGGTGCGCACGCCGTGAATGGCTTCGGCCAGCGCGCCGTTGACGACGGAATTAGTCTCGTGTGCGGCCATGAAGGCGTCGCGGGCACGCGGCAGCCAGACAATGCGGACGATCACCAGGACCGGCAGAACCGAGAGCGTCAGGAGGCCGAGGCGGAAGTCGAGCCACAGCATTACGAAAACGATGCCGAAGAGAAGCGCAACATCGCCTACGGAATATACCGAGGTTTCGAGGAATTCCTGTATGGAGTTGACGTCGCCTTGCAGGCGCGACATGAGGCGTCCGACCTCGGTCTTGTCCATGAAGGAGAGCGAAACCTTCTGCAGATGGCCAAACATGGCGCGGCGGATGTCGAACAGGACAGTTTCGGCCACTTTCCCAACCACGGTTTCCTGCATGTAGCCGGCAGCGAAATTGACCAAAATCGCCAAAACGAACGCGCCGACGGCCGCGAGCTGGGCTGAGCGATCGGTCCTTGCCGGGTTCATGCCCTGGTCGAGCGCGTAGCGGATGAACAACGGGATGAGAAGCTGCGTCCCGGTGAAGATCAGCATTGCTGCAATCGTGATGACTACCCTGGCCCGATAGGGACGGACGAAAGCCCAGATGCGCCGGAGGATGCTCTTGTCGAAAGCCCGGCCGAACATCTCCTCCTCGATGCGGTGCGAGCCGACAACCGCGCGCGGAGGGCGTCTACCGTCGTCACGTTCGGCTTCGACTTCGCCGGCGCGGCCCTGCGCCATCAGCGGGCGCCCCCATACTGGGTCATATTGTCATCACCCGGGCGCGTCTGGAGATCGTAAAGGGCCCTGTAGCGTCCCCGCTTCGCCAAAAGCTCTTGATGCGTGCCGCGTTCTACGATTTCGCCGTTATCGACAAAAAGGATCTGATCGGCATGCACAAGCGCACTCAGCCGGTGCGCGATGATGATCGTCACCCGATCCTTGGCGAAGCGCCGCATCGCCGCGCGGATGCGCTGCTCGGTGCCGGCATCGATCGCGGCCGTTGAGTCGTCGAAAACGACGACGGAGGGGCGCAGCATCATGGTGCGAGCAATCGTGAGACGCTGGCGCTGGCCGCCAGAGAGAGAGACGCCGCGTTCGCCCACGACCGTCTCGTAGCCCGCTGGGAGCCCGAGGATGTAGTTGTGGAGCTGGGCGAATTCGCCAGCGCGTTCGATTCGCTGTCTCTTCGCCCAGGGATCGCCATAAGCGATGTTGTTCTCGATCGTAGTGGTGAATAGGAATGCATCCTGCTGTACGACGGCGACCGTCTTGCGAAGCGTCGCGAGGGTGACATTGCGTATGTCCTGGCCGTCCAGCGTGATGGCGCCACCGGTCACGTCATAAAAGCGTGGGACCAGATGAGCTATCGTCGATTTGCCCGAACCCGGCGGACCGACGATCGCGATCGTCTCGCCTCTACGGGCCTCAAAGCTGAGGTTCTTCAGAATGGCGCGGTTTTCGGCGCTGGGGTACGCAAACGAGACATTGTGGAAGCGCAGAGTGCCGTCGCTTATCTCGAGCGGTCTGGCCTCGAGAGCATCCCTGATTGTGATCTCCTGGTCGAGGAGACCGAAAAGCCGCGAACCGCAGCTAGAAGCGCGGGCAAAGGCATTGACCATGAGGCCGATCTGGCGGACTGGCATTTGCAGGATTGTCATGAAGGTCAGGAAGGTCGCCACCGTTCCGACGCTTATCTCGCCAGCGACGAGCTTGCTGCCACCGATCCAGAGCACCAATCCCATTGCGAAAAAGAAGGACAAGGTCATCGCCGACGTGCTGGGCACGTAGATGTCAACTCGGTCGTGGGCGAGGTCGAGCGCGTTCTTGGAAGCGCCGTCGAACTTCAGCATCTCATAGGCTTGAGCCGCAAAAGCGCGGACCACGCGGATGCCTGCGAGATTTTCCTCCATCACGCGGCTTAGTACTGAAAGCCGCTCATGCAGGTCGAGCCAGGTGGCGCGCAGCCTAAGCTGTGTGGCCGATGAGCGCCAGGCGACAAAAGGCACGAAGCTCAGCGCGACCAGGCCGAGCATGGGATCTGTCGAGATCATCATGTAGGCGCCGATCCCGATCAGCATGGTGAGCAGGAGCACGCGAACGAGCGCGGTGGAAAAATACATCCGCACGCCTTGGAGATCGAGCATTCCGATGGTGATCAGATCGCCTGAATGGACCCGGTCGTGAAAGGAAAAGCTGAGACGCTGGATCTTGTCGTAGTAGGCGAGCCGCAGTTCGTACGCGACATGATGCCCGACGGCTTCGGCAAAATAGTTCTGCGCCATCGTGAAAAGGCCGCGTAGCGCGCTGACGGCGAGCAGCAGGAGAGCAGGGGTCCAGAGCGCTTGTCCTGCCGCGGTCCCCGCGACACCGCCCCCGATGGCTGTCTGGGTCAGGTCGACGGCCCGGCCGAGAAGCTGGGGAATGAGCAACTGGAGGATTGCCGCCAGGACCGTCGAGCCCATAGCGAAGGCGACCTGCCAGGGGTGCCGCAAATTCATACGCGTGATGCGCAACAGCGTACTCAAATCCCGGCCCCAGCGCGCCGCTTCCACATCGGTCAACGAATTCAGAGCGTTCGTTGCGCTGCCGATAGCATCACTGCTCACGGGTGTATTCCCGACTGCATTTTGCGCCTTCGAGGCAAGCCGAAGGACCAATCATCAAAGGGGCCCGCCATTGTTAATCCTGTCCACCGCAGCAGGGCGCGTTCCTATAAGCCGAGCCGCGGCTTCACTTACTGGCATGTCGATCACCGTGATTCCGCTTGCCGCAAGGAAACGCGCTTCGTTTCTGGTCAGCGTTTCCGCGTCCATTACCGCGCAATATGGACCTCGGGAGCGCTTCATGATCTGCCTGGCGTAGGTGCGCAGCATCTGATCGTTGAAGCGGCAGCCAACGAAGAAAAATCCACGGGTGATGCGCCGTTCCTTCACCACGTCTGGGATCGGTGTCTGGATATCGATTTCGGTCAGGACTTCGACATAGTCGGAATCTGCGACGAGAAAGTTTTGCGCCGGCCTAATACTCCCGTGAGGTGTATAGAGAACCGTCTTCGCCCCCGATCGGGGGTCGAGTTCCCTCCCGCACACATCGTAGGTTTTCGTCCAAATGTTACCGATTTCGTTCGCCCGCGTGACGCCTTGTATCTCAACGACGTCCGTTCGGCCGGTCTCTACGAGAGCCGTGCGCATCGCGCCGTCGTACCAGCTGTCGACGATGAGGGAGAGCGGCAGCCTTGCGAGCCAGGCGTGGAGGAGGGTCGGCGCCACCGGCGCTGCGAATATGTCGGTCATCCAAGCTTGAAGCGTCCGGCGATGCCGGCGCTGTTCGATGAACTGCGCAACCGACCACATATTGGTGCGGATCCTGGAAGGGGCCGGCGCCCGCGCATTGAGTGCCGCGGCAACGAGCTCCGGCGTATGCGGCACAGGCGGTTCCGCACAGTTGAACCCAAGAAGACCCGGACCGAGATAGGGGATCACCTCATCGGCGGCGAGCGCTTCCTTCGCCAGGTCAAGCAGCTTTTCGGCAAAACTGTCCCGCACGATGACGAGGTGGCCCGATGTCAGGATCGTGTTCATGCTCGTTCCTCGCGACGCACCTATCAAGGGGCAGCATCAGTCCTCTTCGGAAACCTTCCTTGCCTCGACGGTGATCGGCAGACGCGTATCCCGTGGAAGATCGGGTAGGAGGAGCCGCCACCCGTTCCTGAGCGTCACAGTTCCGCCCCACAACTCTTCCTTCTCGAGCTTGATGATCGGCTCTTCGAGGTCCTTCTTCGGGACATACGCCGACAAGCCAGCATCGGTCCTGCGGATCATGACTTTCATCTGGCCGTCCCTTCATTGGTATTGCTATCAGCACTGCAGGGCACCTCGGCTTTGTCGAGGCTCATCAGTTCACGCGCTCGCATGCCGACGACTGTGCCACGGTCGATCCATTCGACCGCATAGATGAAGAACTGCTGGAGAAAGGTGCCAATGTCGCGCACATATCCCTCGTCGCCCTTCCGCACGAGATTTTCGCCGATCTCCCTGCCAGGATAGGTGCCGTCATTCTTTATGTGGCGAGTGGCACGTACCCGCTCTCCCGGCATGAATCGTGGAGGCCTGCGGATTTCGACCTCCTCTTCGCGTCCGAGCGACATGTCCGTTCCCTGATTTCTCTTGAGGCGCAGATTGTGAACAAAGGCGTTCCAGGCGTCCTGCGAAGGCATCCCCGACCATGTCGGCGGCCCAATGTCCGTCACGCAGGAACGCAGGTCTTCGGCACCGGGCATACCGAGGCACATTGCTGCGCATCGAAGACCCCCTCGCATTCGGTGCACTTTTGCGGCTCGATCACATAGCTCTCGCCTTTGAACTTGATCGCGCCGGAGGGACACTCGAATTCGCAGGCGCCGCATTGGGTGCATTGGGATGCGATGATCTTGAAAGCCATTTTAACTCCTGGTCCGAATGGATGAGACGCGCTCAGGCCGTCGCCGCGAGTGCGGGGGTCCCAGACGCGGCCGCGCAAATCACGCTGATTGCGGTCTCGATATAGTCGTGGGCATATGCGTCGGTGGCTTGGATTCCAGCGTCGGCGAGCTGATCCTGCGGGCAGTTTCCGATCTTGGCGCACAGCACGATATCTATGCCTTCAAGCGCTGCGATGACGCCATCGAGGGCGGCTTCTCCGCCCCAGCCGCCGAGGCAATACTGCTCCACCTTCCGATGCCCGACAAAACTGATCCCTCTCGGCGAGGCTTGATAAACCTGGAATTCCTTCGCATGGCCGAAATGTTCATTGACGCGGCTGCCGCCCTTGGTCGCCACCGCGAAGAGAAGGGACTTGCCGGGGCTCGCTGCCTTGACCAATCCGATCGCTTCTCTCCTAGCCGCCACGTGATCACGGCGCTCCTCCGCGACCAACTCCCGATAGGCCTTGCGATTGCTGGCATCGTAGGTGACCTCGCCGGGAATCCGGTCGAGTGTGAATTCCTGGCCACGATCCTCACCGAGCAGGCCGACGGCATCTGCCCGGCACTGCCGGCAGTGGCGCATCAACTGGGCGCCGCCTTCGACACGATCCTGAAGAGCCTTCATCTCCATTGCGTTTGGGCCGCGTTGCCCGCTCAGTCCGTAGTGCGTGCCGTGCGCCGGGTCCGAAATCAGCGGCATGAGGTTGTGCAGGAACGCGCCTCGCTCCTTGACCCATCTATTCACCTCGATCAGATGCTCATCGTTCACGCCGGGGATCATCACCGAATTGATTTTGGTGAGGATGCCGCGCGCGGTCAGCATCTCCAGACCCAACATCTGCCGCTCGTGCAGGATCCGGGCGGCTTCGATGCCGAAGTAGCGGCGATGGTCGTAAAAGATCCAAGGATAGATCTTTGCACCGACCTCAGGGTCGACCATGTTGATGGTGATCGTCACGTGATCGACATTCATGTCGGCAAGCTCGTCGACATGGTCCGGCAGCGCGAGCCCATTCGTGGAGATGCAAAACTTGATGTCTGGGATTTCCCTGCCGACTCGTTCGAACGTTGCCTTCGTCTTCTTCCAGTCGTAACAGGCATCGCCAGGTCCGGCGATGCCGAGCACGGAAAGCTGCGGCACCTCGTTGGCGACCGCGACCACCTTGCGTAGCGCCTGGTCGGGCGTCAGCTTTTCGGAGACCACCCCAGGCCGGCTTTCGTTGGCGCAGTTATATTTGCGATTGCAGTAGTTGCACTGGATATTGCAGCCGGGCGCGACCGCGACGTGCATGCGCGCGAAATAGTGATGCGCCTCTTCTGAAAAGCAGGGGTGATCCTTGATCTTGTCCCAGACAGCCGGATCCGTGTCGTCCGGCTTTATCGACGAGCCGCAGGACGAAGACGCGCAGCCACCGGCTTTCACGGTGGCAAGCAACTGGTCATCGAATGTCGTGCTGAGGCTCTCAAGCGAAATTGCCGGTGCGGACATCGAACGGCTCCGTTGCTGGGTGAATGTCGCAGTTCAAACCGCAAGAGCTATGCCAGCTCAAAGAGCGGTTTTGGTTCACGAATTGGCTTTCGTGTCGGATTCCGTCGGATTGCTCCGACACACCTTTGTCGGGCTTCCGACAGTGGACAAGCAAATCGGGTCGCGAAGGCTACCAGCCTTGGGCGCGAAGGGTGTGAGGGAGACTACTTCGGGCTTACGTTTGACGTCATCACGACGTCTAGAATTTCTTCACCTTGATGCCATGTCGGCGCAGCGCGTAGCCGATTTGCCGCGGCGTGAGGCCGAGGATACGAGCCGCCCTGGCCTGAACCCAACCGGCCTTGTCCATCGCGTCGATCAGCCGGTCGCGTTCCGTCAGACGCGGGGGACAAGCGGGATCGTTCGGATCGCCGGCCGCAAGGGGAGATACGTTGCCTGCGGAGGCAGCGATGCGACTGGCCGGCAGCCGCAATCCGACCGGCCGTGCGTTGACCCGTGCGAGATCGTCGATGATATTGCCGCCATTCGAGCGGTCGGCTCGCTTCCAGAGGAGCCAGGAAAGGCACTGGCTCTTCTTACAGGCGAAATCGGATGGCGTGATCGTCCTTGAACGCGCAAGTGTGGCCGTCCTTTGGACGCAGTTCTCCAGCTCGCGGACGTTACCAGGGAAGTAGCATTGCGAGATCAGGTCAAGCGCCGACGGCGCGAAGGCGAGTGCGCGATCGTTCTCCTTGTTGAATCGATTGAGGAAGGCGTTCGCAAGGCGTGGAATATCGCCGGGTCGCTCTCTGAGCGGAGGCAGGATAATTGGCACCACATTGATGCGGTAATAAAGGTCGGCCCTGAACTCCCCTTTTATGACGGCCGTCTCGAGGTCCTTGTTGGTGGCGCATATGAGGCGCACGTCGACCTGTAGCGTTTTGGTGCCGCCGACTCGCTCCAACTCGCCTTCCTGCAAGACACGCAACAGCTTGGCTTGAAAGGCCGGCGAAATCTCGCCGATTTCATCAAGTAGCAGCGTTCCCTCATTTGCCAATTCAAAACGACCGGCGCGCTGGGAGATAGCACCCGTGAAAGCGCCCTTTTCATGCCCAAACAGTTCTGACTCCAGAACGCTTTCAGACAGTGCGGCGCAGTTCAATTTGACGAAAGACTTCTTCCTCCGACGTGAGAGCTTATGGATGGCTTGCGCAAAGAATTCCTTGCCGGTGCCGCTTTCACCCCGCAGTAGCACGGTGGAATTGGTCCCTGCTACGACCGAGACGGTTTCGAGCACCTGCTTGAGTACGGGGCTTTCCCCGATGATCCCGTCGATTTTGACATCCGCATGCCGGGCAGGGTCGTAGGTCCTCCCCTCGTTGGGCGATTTCTCCGGTCTCCATTGCTCATGGACAGACCGCTGACGATCTGTACTCAGGATGCGGTGGAGACGGATCGTCCGGCCGACAAGGTTGGCGACCATCGTCAGGAAGTATGTGTCCTCGTCGTCGCGAAAGTCGGTGGCGCCGTCTCCGGCGCGGTCGATCGACAATGTCCCAAGGATTTTATGATCAGCCTTTAGCGGGATACCGATAAAGGCAATTGGGATGGTGCCGCTGCTCGAAGATGTTTGAAGGTCAGCCTGAAATAGTTGGGACTTGCGGACGTCCGGTATGAAGAGCGGCGTCCCCGTAGCGACGATTTGATCTGTTATGGCCTGTGGTATGACGCGGCGAGTGCCTGATTGAGGTGCGTGGGCATTGCCGGCAGTTGCGGCAATCTCCGGCTCTCCTTCAGCGTCCAGGACGACGATTGCTCCGTGACGCATCTGCAGAAACGAAGGCAGGATGTTCACGACATTGGCGAGCGTAATCTCCAGCTCGCTGGGGGCGGTCAGCACCTTCGATATCTCGTAGAGTCCCCTGAGCGCGATATCTGCTTGGGGCATGCTTTTGATGGGCGGTTCAGGGCGGGTATCCCGAGGTGCTACCTCGTCGACCCGATCTTGCGGTACGTGAGCCATGGAAACACCTCAGCGGTTGTCGTCCAGAGTGCTCCTCCTTTTGTGTCTGAGTCTGAATTCTGAAAGCACAGTATTCACGAGCTTCTCTTCGTGGCGCGGCAATTCAAGCAAAGATAGACTTGGCGTTGGTCGCGACCTCAGGTGTACCAAGATTGACCCGCTTGATACGGTGCGTGCGTCCTCATCCGAATTTGAAGAGGACTCCGAAGCCGCCGCGTGGATAGTTCCACTCGATCTCGCCACTGGTCTCGCACAAAATCCGGCAGGTGCCGCACTCCATGCAGCCGTCGGCAGTGATCTCCACCTGACCTTTGTCGTTCAACTCATAACATTTCGCGGGGCAGACGTGGGTCAGCGCGAGCAAGTTCGCGCTTGGCCTCTCGTGCGGTCGCACTTTGATATGCGGACGGCCGGAATCCACCAAGTAGCGGTTCTGGTAAAGCTTGTCCTCGACACGTGACTTCGTCACTGCGATCGTCATTTCGTCTCCCCTCAGCGCCACGCCAATGCAAGGCGGACCGCGTCGCTGACCAACCCCCAGCGCGAGCGCGCCTTGATGAAGGCCGCCGTGGTCGCCTTTTCCTTCTCGATCTTCGGCGTGCCGTCGACACGCATGAAGTTCTGCGCGGCTTGCGACATCAACCGCGGATAAGCCGTGAAGTAATTGCAGGAATTGGTGTGGAGCAAGGCCGGCATGTCTTTGTATTTCCTTAGGTCCTTGACCACGAAGGACTTGTCCAGCATGGCTTTGTAAAGGGCGAGATTCCGTTTGGTCATAGGATCGTTGCGGCTCTTGACCTCGATGATTGCCTCAGCCGCGATGCGGCCGGAGGTCATGGCGAGGTTCGAACCCTCGCGGTGAATGGCGTTGTTCAGTTGCGCGGCATCGCCGACCACGACCCAACCGTCGCCAAAGAGCTGCGGAATAGCCTTGTAGCCGCCTTCGGGAATGAGATGCGCGGAATATTCTTTCACTTCCGAGCCGGCGATCAGCGGCCGGATCGAAGGATGGGTTTTTAAGGCGTCGAGGAGGACGTAAGGGCTCTCGACCATCGCGGCGAAATCGGAGACGAGGCAGCCAATGCCCAGTGAGATCGACTCCTTGTTGGTGTAGAGGAAGCCGAGCCCGGCCATGCTGCGGGAGGTCGTGCCCACCGCCTCGATCACGCAGCCTTCATCGCCTTTGAGGCCGAACCGCTGCTCAATGACCTCTTCGGGCAGGAAATGCATTTCCTTGACGGCGAGCGCCACGGTTTGCGGCTTCGGCATCTCGCGCAGGCCGGCCCGCGTGCCAAGCAGTCCGCATACACCTTCTGCGAGGACGACCACGTCCGCGTAGATGGCTCCGCCGGCCCGGTCTGTGCGGACGCCGATCACCCTGTGCTTGGCGTCACGGATGAGTTCCGTCACGGTCGTCTCGCACAGAACCGTCGCGCCGGCCTCGCGCACCTTACGCGAAAACCATTTATCGAACTGGGCACGGATGATCGTGTAGCGGTTGGGCTTCGCCTCATTGAAGTCGTCCGACCGATAGTGAATCCCGGTATGGGATGTGTCGTCCATCACCCAAAGCCGCTGTTCAACCAAATGCCGCTCGAGAGGCGCATCGTCCCGGAAATCCGGGATGATCTTCTCCAGCATGTTCGCGTACATGATGGCACCCTGGACATTCTTGGAGCCCGGATATTCACCCCGCTCCAACTGCAGCACCTTCAGGCCGTGGCTGGCCATGGTGTAAGCAGCTGCGTTTCCGGACATGCCGGCCCCAATAACAATGGCGTCGAATTGTTCCTCAATCATGTCCATCCCTTAGCTCGCAAGCTTATCGCGACTGTGGGGCGACAGCCGCCGGGTGAAGGCTTCCGTCAGTGCGGGCAGGAAGCGGATCGCGTCGGTGACGATCCCGAGGTGAGCGAAATCGAAAATCGGCGCGTTCGGGTCGGTGTTGATGGCCACGATGAGATCCGCCCCCTCGACGCCAACCCGATGCTGGACGGCGCCGGAAATCCCGGCCGCTATGTAAAGCTTCGGCCGGATGGTCTTGCCAGTTTGGCCGATCTGCCGATCAGCTGGCATCCAGCTCTTCTGGACCAACGGGCGCGAACAGCCATGCTCGGCGCCGATTGCCCGCGCGAGATTCTTCACAAGCTGCAGGTTCTCCGCCGCGCCTAGACCGAGGCCTCCCGCAACCACGACGTCGGCATAGGCAAGATTTGCCTTTGCCGACTGACTATCCGGCAGGAAGCCGAGGATTTTGGTAACGATCTCGTCCTCGGCTACCGAGAGCTTGTGCCGGATGACACGCCCAACCGGTTTATCCGCCCGCTGCGGCATGGGCATGACCCTCGGTCGCACTGTCGCCATCTGGGGGCGGAAATTGAGCGTATAGATCGTGCACAACAAGGAACCGCCGAAAGTCGGACGGGTGGCGGCGAGCGAACCGTCGGTATCCACATCGAGTTCGGTGCAGTCGGCCGTGAGCCCTGTCTGCAAGGTCGTCGCCACGGAGCCGGCAAGATCCCTGCCGAGTGTGGTGGCACCGAGAAGAAGGATCTCGGGTTTGTGGGTATCGACCAGATCCGTCATCGCCTTGGTGAAAGGCTCGTTCCTGTAGTCGGCGAGCAGCGGCTCCTCGACGATGTAGACCAGGTCGGCACCATAAGCGAAGGCTTCGGCAACGGCGTTCCCGATGGCCTCTCCCGGCGGTCCAAGCACGACGCCCGCAAGCTGGACCTGAAGCTTGTCTCCTAACTTGCGGCCTTCGCCGAGCAGTTCGAATGATACGGGATGGACCTGACCGCGTTCGAGCTCGATGAAAACCCAAACGTGCCGGTAGTCCTTGAAATGCGCGGGCAGCTCCTTCTTTATTCCGGCACGGCCGGCGGCAGGGCGAGGGGTTTCTCGGTTCGCGTTCGACATCGTCTGATCCTTGCCCTCTCACGCGCCGCCGTTGAAGGCGAGCTCATGTTCCAATGCCGGCTGGCGGGTGAAGATTGCCGTGATGAGTTCGTCAGCGACATCGCGCAAGGCCATCTCGGCGGTTTCGATTTTTGCCGCCTTTTCCGCCCGCGCAGGAGGCGCGAAAACACGCTTGACGACCGTCGGTGAACCGCGCAGGCCGCATTTGGTGAGATCCTCAATGCCGGCGTCGGCCGCACTCCATTTCAAAACCTGGCTGCGCGCGGCGCACAGGGCGTCCTGGATCGAGCCCCGGCGGATCTCGTTTGTGCCTTCCAGCATGGTGATGAGGCAAGGGAGCCTGCTCTTCAGCATCTGTGTGCCGCCTTCGGAGCGGCGCTCGACCCTGATCTCGCGTGCAGCAAGGTCAATAGAGGCGATCTTCGCGACATAGGTCAGTTGCAGGAGTCCGAGGCGCTTGGCGATGCCGGGCCCGACCTGGGCGGTGTCGCCATCGATCGTCTGCTTGCCGGTGAAGACGAGGTCTGGCGTGCCGAACGTCTCGCCAACCTTCGCGATTGCCTGGGAAAGGGCGAACGAGGTCGCGAGCGTGTCGGAGCCGGCAAAATAGCGGTCGGTCAAGAGCACCGCTCGGTCGGCGCCGTAACCGAGCGCCTTGCGCAGCGCGTCCTCTGCCATGGGCGGACCCATAGTGAGCACGGTGACTTCGCCACCATAGGAGTCGCGCAGTCTGAGGGCTTCTTCGAGGGCGAACAGGTCGTAAGGGTTGATGATAGTCGGAACACCCTGGCGCATGATCGTGTTCGTCACCGGATGGACCCTTATCTGTGCCGAGTCCGGCACCTGCTTGATGCAGATTACGATGTGCATTGGCGGTTTCTCCAGGCTCCTGTCCGGATGCGGGCTTGGCGGTTCATCTCCTTGGTTTGCATCATTCGTGCCAACTGTTTTGCGTGCCCCCTCTGCGATTGGTTGCTTCTGAGGGCGCCGTGGTGATGACCGGATTTGTCGGCTTCTCGACATTGTCGCGTCGCAACCCGTGTCGCGGTCATTCCTGTCCGAACCGCTTCAGTACGGAGTCGAACGGGACAAAGGTGCGGCCCGGCGTGGCAGGTTTGTTCGGATCGTGGTCTTTGAGCACCTTGAAGACCCGATGCGTGAGCGGCGAGGAAACCGCGAAGTCCTCGTAAGCGCGTTCGAGCGTCGCGCGCACCCGCGCGGCAATCACCTGGTCGGGCAGACCGGAGAAATCTTCTTCGGCAAGGTATTGGCCCACGCGCTTCATGATATGGAGCCGCGAGACATTCAGCACCTTCGGATCATAGGAGACGCCAAGGACTGCGAAGAACTCCTCCGCAGCCGACAGGCGCTTCAGTCGTGCGAGGATGTCGGTGACATCGATGGGGCGGCTGTCAGCGGAACAATTCATTGCATTCTCCCTGGTCGGAAAACTGTGGTGTCGGTGCGCTCGCGCACGGCTGACCTGGACCCGCACAGCTCCGCGAGGGATGCCTCGCTGCACAGTCCATCGTAGAGCTCGACCAGTTGAGTTGCAGTGACGGTCGATTTGGTCTCGGCCGCCTCGCGCCGGACGCGGGCCACCATCGCGGCTGCCAGATCCGGGTCGAGATCGCGACCGCTTTCGCTCAGCACATGGGCAATCGCAGTGGCGCCGGAATGCTTGCCGATGACGATACGCCGGCAGCGGCCCACGAGAGCCGGATCGAGCCCTTGATAAGTACGCGAGTCCTTCAGCAGCCCTGCGACGTGAATGCCGGATTCGTGGGTGAAAACATCGGCGCCGACGACCGGCTTAATGGCCGCGGTCTGCCGGCGGGCGGCCCAAGCCACCTGGGCGGCGAGGTCGGGCAATGCGGTCAGCTCGATGCCGGTATCCGCGCCGTCGAAGACCGCCATCGCGGCGGCCACCTCTTCCAGCGCGGCATTGCCCGCACGCTCGCCGAGCCCCAGGACGGTGACGGACGCATGGCGCGCGCCCGCGCGGATCGCGGCCAGCGTGTTGGCGGCAGCTAGTCCGAGATCGTTGTGCGCATGAAATTCAAGGTCGATTGGAGACTGCGCCACGAGCTGGGCGACAAGTTCGAAGGTCGAAAACGCATCGAGAACGCCCACTGTGTCGGCTAGCCTGACGCGGCTTGCGCCGGCGCGTGCAGCCGTCTCGATGACGCGGGCGAGATGATCCCGATTGGCCCGCGAGGCATCCTCGCAGCCCACCGCGAGGAAGAAGCCGGCGGCGGCGGCGCGCCTGACCATATGATCGATGACCTGGAGCGCTCCCGCCTTATCGAGGCCGAGCTTGGCGGCAAGTTGGATGTCCGACGCAGGCAGCGATAGATTGACGGCGTGGACGCCGCTCTCGATCGCTGCATCGAGATCCAGCGACGTCATCCGGCACCAGGCCATGCGCCGAACCGGGAGACGCCGCGCGACCACGGCGCGAATTGTTTCGATCTCGTCGGCGCCCATGACCGGCGTGCCGATCTCGATCTCTGTGACGCCGGCCGCCGCAAGAGACTCGGCGATCTCCTGCTTTTCCGTCGTGGTAAAGGCGACGCCGGGCGCCTGCTCGCCATCGCGCAAAGTCGTATCGTTGAGAAAGACATGACGGGTCATGAACGGTAGCCGGTTCTGCTGCCGCTCAGGCATAGACCGGATTGAACGTCTTCGGAGCTTCGCTTACCCGGCCCAGAACTGGGAAAGCCACGCAGCTTCTCCACGATTGCCGGCATGACCTCGAGCACCCGGTCGACGTCCGCTTCGCCGTTGTCCCGCGCCAAGGAGAAGCGGACTGCCGCGTGTGGCGTTTTCATCGCGCTCAGGACATGGCTCGGTTCCAGAGAGCCGGAGGTGCAGGCAGAGCCGGAGGAACACGCGATGCCCACGCGGCTGAGGAGGAGTGGAATTCCATCACTTTCGACATGTTCGAAGGAGATGTTTGCGGTGTTGGGCAACCGTTCCAGGGGATCTCCAGTGACACAGGTGCTTGGGATGCGCTGGAGAATCCCGTCCTCTAAACGGTCGCGGAGCGACTTTACCCGTGTGGTCTCGTCGTGCATGAATTTCAAGGCGAGTTCGGCCGCCATGCCGAGCCCGACTATGCCGGGCGTATTCTCGGTGCCAGCACGCCGGTTGTGTTCTTGGTGGCCCCCCTTGATCAGCGAGTGGAAATTGACGCCACGTTTTACGAAAAGCGCGCCGATCCCTTTCGGCCCGTGCAGCTTGTGGCCGGAGAGCGACAGCATGTCGATTGCGGTCGACTTCAGGTCCATCGGAAGCTTGCCGACCGCCTGCACAGCATCGGTATGGAAAAGGGCGCCCACTTCCTTGGCCAACTCGGCAAGCCTGGCCACGGGGAAGATCACACCAGTCTCATTGTTCGCCCACATTATCGAGACGATTGCCACCTGTGGGGTGAGGGCGGCCATATAGGCGTCGAGGTCGAGCCGGCCACGGCAATCCACCGGGATCCTGTGCACCTTGACGCGGCGGGTCTTCTCAAGATGCGCGCAGAGCGTCAGCACGGCGGGATGCTCGACCGCGGACGTCACGATCTCGGTTCGGTTGGGCGCCGCCTCGAGCGCCGAAAGAAGCGCTGCATTGTCGCTTTCTGTCCCACCCGAGGTGAAGGTGATCTCATCGTCGAACTCCGCGCCGATCAGAGCTTGCAACTGCCTCCGCGCCTTTCTCACCGCCGCACTGACTGAGGCGCCGAGAGCATGCGCCGACGAAGGGTTGCCGAATTGATCCCTAAAGAACGGCAACATCGCTTGCACGACCTCAGGATCGACTCGTGTGGTTGCGTTGTTGTCGAGGTAGACAGGTTTCATGTGCGATCCTCAGTTGACCGGAATGACGCGAGCGCGCGACCGCCTCATTGAGCCTCTGGCGTATGCCGTTGATGATGATGGGCCCGAACTGGCAGCCGGCGCAGACCGCCCGAGAGTTTGACGTAGACCGGATCGGCGTCGACATGGACAAGTCCGCAGTCGCCGCCGTCAGCCCGCAGGTAAGGACGCCCGAACACGACAACGTTATCGATAAACCGAATTTGGCGCAGCGGCGCGATTTGGCCGCCAGCAGCTCGGGTGCCACCAGGAACCGAACTGTTTCGGGAGGCGACGTTCTTTGCATCCTACCTGAAGCGATTGCCGGTCCCAAGATCGGCTTCGACCTTGCCTTGTTCTTGAGGACCGGGACATCTGTGGCCATATAAGCCTCCTCTGCCGCAAATGAGTCCGTCGGCGGCAATCGCTTCATGGACCCGCACAGGCGCTTCGGGCGATCAACTGAAGGACTTGCCGCAGCCGCACTTCTCGCGCGCGTTGGGGTTATCGAAGACAAAGCCGGAAGATTCGAGCCCGGTGAGGAAGTCGACGGTCATGCCGGCGACATGCGGTTGGGAGCCCGCGTCCACGAACAGCTTGATCCCATCTGTCTCGGTGATCGCGTCGCCCTCGCGCGACACGCTCTCCAGGCCCATTAAGTATTTGAAGCCGGCGCAGCCGCCAGCCTGGACCATGATGCGAAAGCCTTCCGCCGGCTCGCTGGCGCGGGAAAGAGCAGTCTTGATGGCGGCAACAGCGTTGTCGGTGAGCGTAATCATGGCTCCATTCTCCTCAGTCCGGGACCTGCTTGCGCATCACGTTGCATGCACCGTGCCAAAGCGAAAAAATGTTTCAACACAGCGCGGCATCTCTGACCCTGCGGTGGTTCTTGCGAGTCCATTGCTGCGAAGGTGTCGGCCAACCGACACGTACTGTCGGGTTTGTCGGGTCCGCCACGCGGGATGTTGGGCCTGAGTTGTTGGCTGAACTCACATTGAACCAATGACCATTACAGAAGACTCCTTCTGAGCTTGCTTCGGCGCAATTGGCACGGTTTTTGAAGCTCCACTGGCGAGGCGGCAAGAGACTGCCGATCCACAATCGTGTCGTGGGTGCCCTCGCGATCGATGCGGCGAAGCAAGGGAGCAACATGTCAGGACTGGGTCAGATACGCTTTGTTTGGCAAAGCAGCGCCGCCCGTGGGATCCGAATGCCTGATTGGCCGATTGCGACAACACCCACAATCGCTCACCACCGCCCAGTGGCCGCCGACCGGCTCGATGAGATTCCATCGGCGTGTGCCTGCTCGTGTCACTCGGGTCTCGCCGCTCCGATAGCACCCCCGGTTTTCGCGCGGGTGCGACGACGTGCGCACGCTGTCCAGCGACACTTTGTTCACGGGCCAGCAGCAGATCAGGGTCGAGCATTACGGCGCGCCCGATCGGCTGAAGATTCACCGGCAGGGCAGCTGATCCTCACACGTAGGTGGAAGCAGGGGTAAGACATGGACCAGCGCGAGAAACCGTCGCCGGACGAAATCCGGCGGGCGTGCGAAGACAATCCGAAAATCCGGGAGCATGATCTCGCCGCTCGATTGGGCATTTCGGAAGCCGAATTGGTCGCGGCGCATTGTGGTCACGGCGCGGTGCGCATCGAGCCGCGCGTCGATGATCTGCTGACCGGCCTCGAAGCGGTCGGCGAGGTGATGGCGGTCACCCGCAACCAAAGTGCCGTGCACCAAAAGATCGGCGTCTACGACAAAGTGGTCACCGGCAACCCGCATGCCATGGTGCTCGGCGACGAGATCGACCTGCGCATCTTCCCGAAAGCGTGGGCGTATGGCTTCGCCGTCGAGAAGCGCGAGGGAGCCGAGATCCGCCGCAGCCTGCAATTCTTTGATGCCACCGGCGAGGCGATGCACAAAGTACATCTCAGGCCCGCCTCGAACCTGCACGCCTATCAGAATCTGGCGGCAGAGCTCGTATCCTCCGACCAGGAGCCGATCATATCGGTCGAGGCGAACGGGGCGCGCGATAACGCAGTGAGTCCAGACCAAGCCGCCACGGTCGACGACCTACGCGAGCACTGGAGCCGGCTGAGCGACGTGCATCAGTTCTATCATATGTTGAAGACACTGAAGCTCAGCCGCTGCCAGGCGATGCGTATGGCCGACGAGGATTACGCCTGGCTGCTCGACAATGATGCCGTTGGCGCCCTGTTCCAACAGGCTGCCGAAGACGAGATGCCGATCATGTGCTTTGTCGGCAATCGTGGTTGCATCCAGATCCATTCCGGCCCGATCAAGTCGGTCAAGCAGATCGGGCCGCGGATCAATGTGCTCGACGAGACCTTCCATCTGCATCTTAGGACCCATCACATCCGCGAGGTCTGGGCCGTGCGCAAGCCGACGAGGGACGGTCACGTCACGTCCATTGAAGCCTATGGCGGCGACGGCAAGATGATCATCCAGTTCTTCGGCACGCGCAAGGAAGGCGAACGCGAGCGCAGCGACTGGCGGTTTCTGACCGAGAACCTGCCACGCATTCCCGGTCCGACCGACAGGGATGTGTAGAGTGCCGGCAGACCCTCGGATTGAACCGGCCGCCATAGGACTCGGCACCACGTTGCGACAGCGGCTGCGAGGTCGTAGCGCATACGGACGGTCAGGTGTGCACGCCGGAATTGACCGCATCGATACAGTCAAGCTCGTCGCCGGGCGGACCGCTGCGCACGAGTGCATCGCCGTCTAACCGGAAAGCCTTGCTGCGGCTGCGAGCGATACAACGCATACGCCATCAGCGCCGAACCGAAGCGCGGCTCGACCTTGTTGATAATTTCGATCATCGCGCGCAAGCGCCGCTGAGTCTTGTCGGACCGCACCCGATCCTTGCGCTGGATCGCGTCGTTGCTCAATCCGGGCCGTGCGAGCGATCTTCTCGCTCGTCGACCGGAAGGCAGTGCAGCAGCAGCCAGGCCGAACAGCCCGATGTCGCGGACTCGACAAAACCGACCGTGGATGTCGGTTGTCGGACGTTGTCCTAAGAATGATGGACAGGTGATCATCAACTTAGCGGCGGCGGGCCCAGTGCAGGCTGGCATCGCTTGGTGCAGCGCCATGGGTACGCCTATCCGGCACGCGACTTGCTTCGACAATTTGATCAGCAGGGCATCAGCAGTGCGTCACGGAGCTCAGCGGTGATTGACCAGCCTCTCAACCCTAACGGGGATAAGGGGCGGCTTTGCTTCATGACCGCAGCGCGGCGGAGATGCCCCTTCTGATTGACTTCGCAACCGATCTCATCCGCGCTGGTGCAGGTGGGCTGTATCGGGAGACAGAATGTAGAAGGGGCCCGACAAGAGACGTACCCATGCTGGAAATCGACTTTATGAACAGCGGTGCAATCTCAATCGGCCATGAACGCCAATGTAGAGAAAGCAAAATGGCAACCAAACCCGTTCCAGATCATGTCCCGCCCGAAATGGTGAGGGACTTCAGCCTGTTTACGTCACCAGGGATGTCACCGACGCCCAACGGGGATCCACACGCAGCTGTCGCTTGCGCCCATGACGGGCCTCCGATCTTTTATTCCCGCTACAACACGCAAGATGGCCGGGGTACCTGGGTCATCACCCGTGCCGCGGACCAGCGCAAGGTGCTGCAGGACGCTGAGACTTTTTCCAGCCATCGCAGCATCTTCTCCTCCATACTAGGTGAAAACTGGCCGACGATCCCGCTTGAGCTCGATCCACCGGCCCATGGCGTCTTTCGCTCACTGCTCAATCCGCTGCTTTCGCCAAAGCGGGTGTTGGCTTTGGAACCGGCTGTCCGCGAACGGGCGGTCGAGCTGATCGAAAGGATCGCCGCGTCGGGCACAAGCTGCGACGTGATGAAGGATTTTGCCTTTCCTTTCGCGGTGAGCACCTTTCTTCGCTTTCTGGGGTTGCCCGATGACCGACTCGATACATTCGTCGGCTGGGGGAAAGATCTGCTCCACGGCGACGATAAGGAACGACCTGTGGCTGCCCGGACGATCGTGGCATTCATCGACGAACTTGCAGCCATGCGCCGCCAGGAGGCGGTTGACGATTTCATGACCTTTATCGTGCAGGCACAGGTCGAGGGCCGCCGGCTGACGGACACCCAAGTCCGCGGCATCGGCGTGCTTGTCTTCGTCGCTGGGCTCGACACGGTCGCAGCAGCTATAGGCTTTGACTTGGCGTACCTCGCGCGCAACCTCAAAGATCAGCAATTGCTGCGGAGCGAACCGGACCGCATCCCGCTCGCAACCGAAGAATTGCTGCGGGCCTATCCGCCCATTCAGTTGATCCGCGTGGCTACGAAAGATATCGACTTCGAAGGCGCGCCGATCCGGAAGGGGGACTATGTTTCCTGCGCCACGATGATTGCCAATCGTGACCCGGCGGAATTCGAATGCCCCAACACGATCGATTTGGAGCGGGAGGACAACCGCCACGCAGCGTTTGGCTATGGTCCCCACCGTTGCCTTGGCTCACACCTTGCCCGGCGGGAGATTGTCGTTGGCCTGGAGGAGTGGCTGGCGCGCATCCCGGCTTTCAGGATCAAGCAGGGTACGGCACCCATAACCTCTGGCGGCCATGTATTCGGGATCGAAAATTTGATCCTGGAGTGGTCCTAGGCCCGCCCCAAGCCGGGGCACAGAGAATGGAGGCAGCGCCATGCGCATCATCGTCCAAAATGCCAAATGCCAGGGTCACGCGCGATGCGCGGCGCAAGCGCCGGACATCTTCAAGCTTGATGACGAGGGTTATGTCCTGCCTGGTGACATTGAAGTTGCGGAAGGGGAGGAGCTGCCTGCATCGCGAGGCGCGCGATGCTGTCCTGAACGTGCGCTGGAAGTCACCCGCTGACGCTTTGAATCAGACGTCATTCAACCGAGAGTCTGGCGGGCTTGAATGGGGTCGACCATGTGGCCGCACTGGAAAGGACGGCACGCGACCTCTGTCCCAGCACGGTCCACGTCCAACTCCGCGGGGGCACTTCCGGCGCCGAGGTGTTCCCCATGAGGCGCAAACAGCACGGCGGGGGTTCGCGAAACACCTCTTCCAATCACAGAATTTGCGACAGAGCCGATGGACCAGACGAAAATTACCGAGCTACTCGACCGCGAGACGATCCGCGACTGCCTCTACCCGAAGAACTGCCCGACCCATGTTGCGGCCGGCCGGGTCGCTGCATGACTTGATAGGACAAACCAGGAGAACGGCACCATATTTGCCCAACACTATGCCCGGCTCAGCACCGGCCGATGGCCGCAGATCGAGCTGGAGAGGAGGTTCGACCAGCATGTGCTTGCCTGTGTGCTTTCACGTGCGCTCGAGGAGATCGAGGCCGGCGAGGCAACGGCGACGCAGGCAACCGGCCTTTCGCGCGCCGAGCTGCGCGATGTCCTGGCCCGCTGTTTCCCTGCTATTCCTATCAGCGCGTTTGCCTTGGAAGAGGTGAGCGAGCCCGAGCCGGATCTGGAGGAAGAACTTCTGCGCGGACTGCTGCTGGCGCATGCCCGGCCGGGCGACCCGGCGAGCGCTCGCTTCGCCAAGATCATCGCCCGGCGTGCCATGCGCAATGACCATCTCTGGCAGGACCTTGGCCTTTTTAATCGAACCGACCTCGGCCGCCTGCTCGCCTCGCATTTTCCGACGCTGGCGGCCGGCAACACCCAAAACATGAAATGGAAGAAATACTTTTACCGCAAGCTCTGCGAGGCCGAAGGTTCTTCGCTATGCAGCGCGCCCAGTTGCGGGGAATGCAATGATTTCGAAAGCTGCTTCGGCCCGGAGGACGGCGAAAGCCACCTCACACGGATCAAGAATGGCATCGCCTCGGATTGAGCGCCGCTTCGTAGGTCGTACAGCGCCAGCGCTCGCGCCGCGCCATATGTCTCTTGTCGAATGTCGACGGACACCTTCGAGGATTTGAATGCTGTGCCTGCTGTCCGATTACTCGCCATGCTCGCTTCGGCGGGCGCCGTCATGATGGCGGTGCAGGATGCGACCCGCACCATCGCCGCCGAGCAACTGGTGTTCTCCGGGCCGTTGCTGCTCGCCTGCCTCGCGGTTGCGGCGCCTGGGCGGCCGCGGTTCACCGCCGTCATTTTTCGCGCTGGTGCACAGTTTCGCCTCGCTCACCCATTGGGGCGGCCAGATTGTCTCCGGCGTGGCCATCAATTTCGTTGCTGCCGGCTCCGCCATCATTCTCGGCCAGG
The DNA here is from genome assembly GCF_040318335.1 of Mesorhizobium sp. M1182. NCBI lineage: Bacteria > Pseudomonadati > Pseudomonadota > Alphaproteobacteria > Hyphomicrobiales > Phyllobacteriaceae > Mesorhizobium > Mesorhizobium sp. M1182. Next base: position 32,707 of record NZ_JAMYMD010000027.1, on the reverse strand, counting down.
TTCCGGCAGGGCGCGCGCTGGGGTTCCTGGAAGCTTTTCGAACTTTCTGGATCACGCCTCAACCCGAATTGCGTGTGCTTGTTGGACAAATTAGGTCACTAGATTCGGATTTAGGATAGATTCAGGAGGCTTCGAATTTCTAACGCTCGCGACCTCGCAGGTCGTTCACGTCAGCACGAAGGCGTCTCTACGTGTCTTATTGGTAGCTATGCGCCTGATGTCGGTCATTGAAAGTTGATGGCCACCCCCTGAAAGCGGACGTCGCTCGCAACCAACCATGACGTGACGAGCTCACCCGTTTTGCTGGGCCCTATGCCTCAGCGCCTCGACGACGATCGACATCGCCGGCGACAGTTGCCGCCGACTTTGATATGACAGGTGGTGCCAAGGCATTGGGGGGAGCAGACTGCCGTCCGAACAGTTCCTTGGCGACCAATACCCCGGCCCCGGTGCGGGTGTTGCACTTAGCGACTCTAGGGGTTAATCCGGGGCCGAATGAAACCACCGGCTGAACACATCACTGACGCCATGGGCTCGATCGATAGACACGGAATCTATCTCGACTACCAAGCGACGACGCCGCTGGACCCTCGTGTCCTAGAAGCCATGCTGCCGCATCTAACTGCGTTGGGGAATCCGCACTCCAGTCGCCATGACCACGGCATCGCGGCGATGGCCGCGGTGGACACGGCGCGGGCGCAAGTCGCCGCCCTGGTCGGCGCTGAACCGGACGAGATCGTCTTCACCTCGGGTGCCACGGAGGCCGACAACCTTGCGATCAAGGGCCCGCTCGCTTCGTCCAGGCGGGACGGCGTCGTCACCTTGGCTACCGAACACCATGCCGTGTTAGATGTGGTGCTGGCGACTGGCCGGAGAGGCGCCCGGTCGACGATCATCGGCGTGGACGGCGAAGGCCTTGTCGATCTCGATGCACTTGCGCAGACTGTGGACGAAGGGACGGCCGTGGTCAGCGCCATGGCCGCCAACAACGAGATCGGCGTCCTGCAACCCCTCGCGGAAATCTCCCGGATCGCGAAGCGCGCCGGCGCCTTATTCCACAGCGACGCGGCGCAGGCGATAGGCAAAGTTCCGTTCGACGTGGCCGAAACCGGTGTCGACATGGCTAGTATCTCGTCGCACAAGCTGTACGGACCGATGGGCGTTGGCGCCCTCTATATGTCCCGTGACGCGGGTCGACGCATCAGCCCGATCATCGAGGGGGGCGGTCAGGAGCGCGGCTTCCGCAGCGGTACGTTGCCGGTGGCGCTATGTGTCGGCTTCGGCGAGGCCTGCAGGATATCCGGGGAAGTGATGACGAAGGAGGCTGGGCTCCTGCGGGAGTTGCGGGCCGCATTCATGGAACGTCTGCGCGAGATCGGCGTGCGGTTCACGATCAACGGTACGATGGGCGAACGCTTGCCGGGAAATCTCAATCTCAGCTTCGACGGTGTGGACGCCGAGGCGTTGCTAATGCGCCTGCGCGGGAAAGTGTCGGTAGCTTCGGGTTCGGCATGCACTTCCGACAGCCTCGATCCCAGCCATGTCGTGATGGCACTGGGGTTTGGCTTGGAGCGCGCCGAAGAAGCCATCCGCATCGGCTTCGGACGGTTCACTACGCTCGACGAGGTGTTAACAGGCGCCGGGACGATGGCGGAAGCGGTGGCTAAACTGCGCCGAGTCGGCTACAACCGGACCAAAGGAGCTTAAGTCGATGAGCCTGTTGCCTTTAGCTGCCCAGATGGATGAGGACGCGCTCGAGGACAAGCTCGAAGCGGCCAAGGCTGATCTGGCGGATGAGTACGGTCAAAACCACAAATATCCCTGGATCATCGGCTTCTCCGGCGGCAAGGACAGTACCCTTGTCCTGCAGCTGGCGATGGAGATGCTGCTCGAGCTTCCGCCCAGCGAACGAAAACGCACGGTGCACGTCGTCTCGAACGACACCCTCGTCGAAGCCCCGGTTGTCGCCGACCTGGTTGACAGGACCTTGGACCGCATTTCTGACGCTGTGACGGCGATGCGCTTGCCCATAGTCGTGGCGAAGACGGCGCCCAAGGTCGACCAGACTTTCTGGGTCAACTTGATCGGACGGGGCTATCCGGCCCCAAGCAGGACCTTCCGCTGGTGTACGGACCGCATGAAGATCCAGCCGACATCCCATTACATCCGGAGTCGAGTATCTGAAAACGGCGAAGTCATCCTTTTGCTTGGTGTGCGCCGTCAGGAATCAGCGACTCGAGCGGTTAGCATGAGCCGGTATGATAACGGCGAGAGGCTGAATGACCACAACGACCTCAAAGGCTGTAAGGTGTTTCGTCCGATCGTGGATTTCTCCACCGACGAGGTCTGGACAACCCTGTTGCAACGTCGCCCACCATGGGGCGGCAGCCACCGCGATCTGGTGGCACTCTACAAGGATGGTCAGGGGGGCGAGTGCCCGCTGGTGCTCAGTAAGGATGATGCTCCGTCATGCGGTACGTCGTCCTCGCGATTCGGCTGCTGGACCTGCACCGTCGTCGTGAAGGACCGGAGTATGGCCGGCTTCATCGAGGCGGGTCACGAGAACCTCGAACCACTTATGGATTTCCGCGACTGGCTTGCCGAAATCCGGAACGATCCGGCTCGCCGATCGGCGCGGCGCCGCAACGGCCAGACGACGTTCCTTGCCGACGGCTCATTGGTCCCGGGACCGTTCACGCCGACCGCGCGTCGGGAAATTCTCGATCGCCTGCATCAGGTCGAACGTGCCACCGGCCGCACCCTGATCACCGCCGCCGAGATCGAGGCGATCAACCGCATCTGGGCCGAGGACGCCGCCGCCGTCGTCGCTTCTGTCGAGGCTACCGCTCTTGAGGCGGTTTCGTGAAGCCGGCGCTGCTCCGTACGCCCGCCGGTCGGGAATTGCTGCAGCGACTGTCCACCGAACGGGGTGTTGATCCCACGATCGTGGATGACCTGTTGGACGCCATCGATGAGCATGCCGGTATGCTACGCCGCCGCGGTCTCTTCCAGCGCTTCGATGCTATTTTAGACAAGGCCCGGGAATAGCATGCGCCTTAACGCCATCGGGCTACGCAACTGGAAGTCCTATCGTCGCTTCCGGTTGGACATTCCCTACGGTCGCGAAAAACCAGTCGCGCTGATCGAGGGTAACAACGGATCAGGGAAGACCAGCCTACTCGAGGCCTTCGTGCTGTGTCTCTACGGGCGGCTTGGCATTCCGCTGCTGGCCCGCGCTAATTCCGTCAGCCGTGTAGACCGGTCATATGAACGCTTCATGGAGCGTGCGCTGAACTCAGGAGCGCGCCAAGGGCGGGCGCAAATCGCGATTGAGATCACTTTCCAATCGGACGACAACGAGTACGTCATCGAGAGGATCTGGCATTTCGTTGACGGCGCCCTGCGCAAGAACGACGAGGAAGTGCGCATCTTCCAAGGGGCCGACCGCATAATCCTTGCTTCCCCCGACCCCGAAGACGACGAGCGGTTCGTCCGGGACTTCGTCGATCAGAACATCCTTCAGGACAATCTTGCGGGCTTCTTCATCCTAGACGGTGAACACCTCGAGCGCATGGCGAGCATCAATATGGACGGCCAGGTCAAGACGGCGCTGGAAGCCGCGATCGGGATCGACCGGCTGCATCGCGCCTCGGCTGACCTTCGCACCTATGCGCGGGAGCGGCGCCGCAACCTTCCCGACAACGCGGCTGCCACGGCCGAAGCCCGGCTCGCGCTTAACAATCTGGGGCGCGAGATCGAGGAACGCGCGACGTCGGTGGAACTGCTTCTGGCGGTCATCGGGCCGTTGCGGGAGCGGCGTGATGACGTAGTCAGCCGTATCGGCCGCCTGCACGGCGACAGCTACCGTGCGTTCAAGACGCATTTCGAGCAGCGCGAAAGCGTGATCCGGGAACGAGACGCTCTCCGCGACGAACTGCGTCGTTTGCTGAGCGGCGAGCTCGCACAGGCGCTGGCCGGCGAAACTCTCAGGACTGCCGCACTAGAGCGGATCGAGGCTGAGCATAAGGCCGCGCAAGTCAAGGGGGACGAGGAGCGGAACCTGAACCGCGCCTCGGAATTCGTGGACCGCGTCTCGCGCCACACGACGGTGACGGACGATGTCGCCCGTGCTCTCGCCCTGGCGTGGCGGGAGATGTGGGGAAATCGCACCGCGGATGCCGGCGGCCCCCTGCTCTCGCATTTGGGCGAGACAGATCGCCTTTCCGTGGCGGAGCATCTCCGTAAGTTGTCGTCGGTCAGTGCCTCCGACATCCGGGATCTCGCCCGCGCGGTTTCTAGGGCCGACGAGAGAATTGGCCAACTCGATCGCGCCTTAGGCGAGCAGAAGGGTACGGACGACGAGTCCAAGTCGTTGGCGGAGGAGTTGAACGGAATCCAGGAAGAACTGGCCCGCGCGGAAGCCCGTCACGCGATGGAAGCTGCCGCGTTGCGGGAGTTGGAGGACAGGCGTTCATGCGAGGAGCAACAGTTGGCGGCGGTCTCGCTGGGCGAGAGCGGCAACGCGGTGGCGCTCAAACGGAGCGCCGCGGCGGACCGGGCCGCCGATCTGATCGACGCTCTTGCCGACGCTGCCGTTCCGCAAAACCTCGATGCGCTGTCCGCCGAGATTACCGACGCCTATCGCTCGATGGCGCACAAGACTGTGGTCGAACAGATCAAGGTCAACGAGGAGGGACGTGTTACACTGCTCGACCGGTCCGGACGGGATCTGCATGAACTCGACGCCAGCGCCGGCGAAAACCACATCTTCACGCTGTCGCTGATGTCCGCTCTCGCCCGCCTAGCCGCGGACTTCCCCATCATCATGGACAGTCCGTTCGCGAGGCTCGACGCCGAACATCGCCGTAGGGTAATCGGCCATTTCACGGAAATGGACCGACAACTCGTCCTTCTTGTTCATCCGGCCGAGCTTCATCCCGGCGAGCTGGCGCTTGTGACACGACGGAGCGGCGAATCGCTGAAGCTGCCTTCGACCGAACGCCTTCCAGTAACGGGAGCGGCATCCTGATGTCGGCGACAATGGTAGAATTCACGCGCGGTGACTTCAGAACGTCGCGCTATGCCGACGAACTGAACAGCCGATTTCAGGGCTTCCTAGGTCTGCCGCATCGATACGGGCCGGCAAGGCTCGCTCTGGGTCGGTCGCTAAGTATTCCCCAACTCCCCTCCTTTGAATTGGGCAGCATGGGTTACGGCAAGCCGATCAAGGGCGAGCAGCTGTTCGGCCAGGGTATAGAGCTGGCAACGTGGATCACCCTGATCTCGGAGCATGACGCGAGGTCGGGCGAAGCGATGACCCGCAAGCGAATGCAGTCCTTGGCGGCATCGCATTGGCAGCGCGGCATAACGCTGCTGTGGGAAGACTGGAGAGCCAGCACCGGGGACTTCGACACGTTCGTTGGGCGCTTGGTCGGCATGGCCCGTCTGTAATCAATTCAGGCGGCCACCAGGATTTCGTTGATGCGCTTCTCCAACTCCTGAGGCCGCCGACCGGACTTCTCCATCATGGTGGCGAGGAACCAGCGGATGTCGCCCACCGTGTCGAATCGCCTGCTCAGCCTGCCGATGAGTCGCTTCGTATCCACGAACCTGAGAAGCCAACGCCACTTGTCCTCGTCCGGACCTGGGGACGAGTCTACGATGGCGTCGAGAAGCGGTCGGACAGCCGCGGCAGCCGCCAGGCCGTTCTCGTGCGTGAAAGCCTCCAGCTCCTTCTCGCACTCGGCTTCGAGCTCTTCGGCGAGCTTGTGCACTAGGTGGTTCGACGCGCGATTGATGCCGGCCACATGACACGCCACGAAAAGCCGCTGCACGAGCAGGAGGTTCTCAATCTCTACCAATGCACGCTCGAGCGCCGCCCTGCATTCCGCCTCGGTCCCTTTTCCCGATCGTGTGAAGGACTTCACTAGATCGGCCATTAGGTCGGGCTCCAGCAGATAGGCTTCGATCTCCCAACGGCGGGTCGTATAGAACTCCTCGTTCCACGTCGCCGCCTCGAAAACGGCATCATCGAGCGCGAAGAGGTTATCCCAGTCGCGGTGTCGGAAAAGCCAGTCCCGGTCCACGAAACCGAACGCAGGTATCTTGTCCACCTCACGACTCTTTTTGACCGCGGCGGCCACCGCGGTGCATCCTGAGCCCTGCACGAGGTCGTTGGCCTGGACGAAATCGACGCGGTCCATGTAGCTAGCGAACCAATACCGCTCGAACAGCCGCAAGTCGTCGACGCCTTCGAGCACGATGCGTGGCAGGCCTAGATGGGTAGCACCGATCTGCCGTTCGTCGTCGAACTCGTCGAACATGACTACATTGTCAGTCATCGTCCGACCTGAACTTGGGTTTGACGAGACAGCCGCTCTTGAAGAGCCCGTCCTCGACGGTCTTCGGAGCCAGAAGCCGCATCGAGTCCGTCTGGTGCGAGGTCAGCACGAAACTCAGACCGTCGCGCTCTTGCGCCCAACTCTTGAGGATGTTGATGAGGCGACGGCGCATCACGGTATGCAGATGCTGTTCGGTCTCGTCGATCAGCACGATCGTTGAACCGGTCATGTGTGCGGCGATACGGATGGCCAACTGGACCAGTTGCCGTTCGCCGCTGCTGAGCTGGTCGAGCCGATGATGGTCTCCGCTCGCGGTCTCCACGGGGATCGACAGTTCGTTGCGATCAACGGCGCCGAGACGCTTCGTTCCCTTGAACACAACGTCGTTCACGATCTCCCGGCAGATCTTTTCCCGGTCGTCGCCGAGCCAGGCGAACCACACGAGCAGGTTCTCGATGGACTCGGCCCAGTTCGTGCCGTCTGGACCGAACAGATGGGCGGGCGAATAGCCCAGGGATTTGGGACGCACGATGGAGCGGTTTTCGTGCGGCGGCCGACGCAGGCCTCGGTCGGAATGGAAATACAGCACCGTCGGCAGGGCCATCGAGGTGCCCCAAAGCGACAGCGGATGCTGGTCTAGGCTCTGGATTATCGCCTCGGCGAATTCGAGCGCCAGCGGGGAGGACGAGTTGGATCGCTCGACAGGGCCGTAGCCGAGCCTTTTGCCGAAGAAAAGCAGTTGCTGGTCCTCGTACACTCCGATGCGCTCGCACTCCTCGGGCGTCCAAAAGTTCAGCGCTTTGTCCGCCCCCGCCACCATCGAGATCAGGTGCATAACCGACCGGCGCCCGTCGTCAAGCTGGACCAGCGCGTCGAGCTGGATCGCGCCTTTTCCGCTATCGAGCGCCTCGTGGCCGTAAGCCTCGCTTGTGCGCGCCCGCAGCAAGGACATAGCGCAGTAGATGGCGTCGAGAATGGTGGTCTTGCCCGCGCCGTTCTTTCCCATGATCAGGAAGACGTTGGTGGGGTTGCCTGTCGGATCCAGGAACGGGACGAACGTCTTTCCCCGCAAAGGGCCGACGTCGACGGTAGAAATGCCCACCAGAGAGAATTTGGTCGGTCTGTTCATGTGTGCCTCGAATTGGCCGCGGCTACGGCTCGCTTCACATCGGCGACGTCCACACGCGCGCCGTGTGCCCGGAGAAGCGGTCTCCCGGCCAGCTTAATGAGCATGTCGCCACGCATCATCAAGTCTTCGGCGCCGGACTCGTCAAGAATGATCCTAGAGTCCGAGGACTTTTGGACCGTCAACGCGATGCGACTGGGTATGTTGGCCCTAAGCAGACCGGGGAAAGTAGCTGCTTCCGGTCGCTGGGTCGCCAGCAGGAGGTGGATGCCGACAGCCCTGGCCTTCTGCGCGATGCGGACCAGTGGCTCTTCCGCACCGGTGCGCGACATCAGAAAATCGGCGAGCTCGTCCACAACGACCACCAGCCGTCTCATCGGACTGCCGGCGGCACGTGCCTCCGCAATGTTCCGGGCGCCGAATTCTCTTAGACGCTCCTGTCGCGCGTCCATCTCCTCGACGACGGCACGCAGCATTTCCACGGCAGCCCCCATCTCGGTAACGACCTTTTCGCCACGCAACAGTTTGAGCCCGTCGTACTCCGCGAAGTCTACGCCTTTCGGGTCGATCATGAGCAACTCGGGCGGGTTGTCCGAAGCCAGCATCGACAGAAGGATGGCGTTCATGCAGACTGACTTGCCGCTGCCGGTGGCGCCAGCCACGAACATGTGCGGCGCCTCGACGAAGTCGAACACGACGGGTTCGCCGATAACGTCGACGCCTGGGCATACCGCCAACGCCGCATCGGAGGACATGAACGCCTCAACCAGCGGAGGCCACGGCACGTCGCGCCATGCGCCGGACGGCCGGGGAATGTCGAGCACGACCCGCCGCTCGCCGGGTTCGCGGCCGAAAGCGATCGTACCCGTACCCAGACCGATGGCGAAGGCCAGATCCTCGAGGCCGCGGCGAAGTCTGTCGTAGTCCTCGACGCCGCCCAAGGTCAGCCTGTGACGAGAGAGGCGGGGTCCTGAAATGGGCTCGCCGATCGGGTTCGCGTCCACGCCGATCTGCTGTAGTCCCTTCTTGAGGATATCGAACTGTACGTCACCCTTGTTGGTCGAGTGATCGTCGTCGACCGACGGCCGGAAGTAGAGGCTGTCTAGGAGGACATCGTGGAAACTTGTACCCGGCAACCAGCTTTCGTGCAGCAATTCCATACCACGACGCGCGTGGCGCTGCAGCACCTCGACATACAGGTCGTGGTTCTCGAACAGGTCCTCGTCCCGGCGAAGGGACAATAGCAGCGCGAAAGCATCGTCGTAATCGGGTTCTTTCGCGCGACCGGTTATCTGCTCCAGATGCAACTCGCTCGGCGACTTCGGCATGGCCTTGTAGCGCTCGTCCGGTTCGTCGCTTTCCTGTAGGGAGCGGGCGATGGCGATGCGGACAATCCACCAGTAGACGCCGCGCCTGCCGTCCTGCATCAGACCGTCGTCGATAATGCGCTCGAAAAACGCGCGCTCCTCGACGGTGAAATAGATGCTGTCCTTCATAGCTCTACCGGCATCAGCTTGGCGGTCTCGCCGCCCTCGTTGTCGATGCGGTATCGGCGCCGGATATGCTCACCGAGCAGATCGTCGGCGATCTCGGTGAATTCGGTGTCGGTCGGCAATAGGATGAGAGGCGCGCCAGCCTCCGGAAAATAGTCACGCATCAGGAGGTTGCGGTTGGTGGAGTCGATACGGCCCAGGGGCGTGTCGACGATCACCGGGATGGATCGGGCGGCCTCCTCCTTCAGCGCCCAAAGCATCGACATGGCGATGAGTTGGCGCATGCCTGCCGAGATGCTGTGGCGCGAGACCTCCTCGCCGTCCTGGTCGAAGTAGCTCATGATGAATTGTCCGTCGAGGCGGACGCTTTTCACCAATTCACTGGGCGCGAGCAGGATGGCCACCTTTTGGTTCACCCGATCCTCCACGGACTGTCGGATGCGTGAGCGCCGCAGTTCCAGATAGCGTTCGAGGGCGCGCTTAGCCCGGAGAGCGAACCGATAACCTTCGTCCAGCTCCATGGAGACTTTGTACTCCTTCATCTCCTGGGCGGCGCGTTCGTCGTGGCCAACGGCTTCGTGGGCAAAGCCCTTTTCGTCCACCAGTGCCTTGGCTGACCGCTGCATCGCGTCGCGAATCGCTTCTCCGATCCTAGTAATCTCGGCGGTGATTTCCTCATACCGCGCTCGAGCCTCGTCGGTGCTCAGCTCCGCTTCGTCCAGCTCCTTGCGCAATCTACGCGTCTCGGTGACCAGTTCGCGCATGCGACGAAGTTGCGCACGTTCCTCGGCGAAGTCGGCGGCTCCGCGGCTTCTCCAGACTAGGAACCGGTCGCGCAGCGCCTTGGTCTTCTTGGCGCTTAGCGACGCCAACACCGGATGCTGATCGCCGGACACAACGCCGAGCGTTCGCAACGATTCCCTAATGTCGTTCTGCAGGTCAGTCTGCTGCTTGGCATTCAGCGTCACCGGATCCTCGATCGTGGTGAGGCTGCGTACCGTCATGGCCGGTAATTCCGCATGTAATCTCCCGGCCAGGCTCGCGTCGGCCGTGGTCTGGCGGTCCAAAACGGCGAAGGCCTCATCCACAAGGTGTGGCTGGGTACGGAAGACGATCTCGAGCGGCAGGCGTTCCGCTAATTCGTCTGCCAGGGTCTGACGTTGGGTTGCCAGGACTTCCAACCGGTGGTGGAAGCGCTTCGCCTCGCTTTCCGAAAGGGTGCCGCTGCGCAAACGTTGCCGTTCCCCATCGAGCCGAGCGCGCCTCGCCTCCAGATCAAGCAGTTCTTCCTCGGCCGCCACCCGTGCTCGCGCCTGGACGGCCTCGTTGGCGCGAGCCTCTCGGGCGGCGTTTTCCGCCTCAACGACGCTTTTCATGACGTCGACAGGCAAACGCGCCCGGCTTCGGCGGTTGGCGTCGTCGTTCACCTTATCGATCAGGTGTGCTACGAAGTGCAGCCCCAAAAGACGTTCGATCTCGCCGGCCTCGCGTCCGATCTCCGCGTCGGCGAGCGACTGCACCTGTTCGCCGTCAAAAAAGAAGAAGGGCACCAATTCGCGCGGGAGCATTGCCTGCAGCGCGTCCTCCGCAGCGTTGCCATCAAGCGGCGAACTTACCGGGCCGAATTCGACCAGTTCGGAGTATGCCGAAAAGCTCTTCTGGCCAACGAAAGTGCGGCGCGCCCGATGCACCACGCCGCCTTCGGTCCAGCACAACGACACGCTAGCACGGTTATGCCCCTGCTGCCGCGCGGTCTTGTTGAACACCCCGGACCAACGTCCGGGCTGGCCCAGAACATATTGCTTATCTGTAAGCGCGGTGCGCGAGAAGCCTACCCGCCGCAGAGACTCGTCCTGCGCGCCCGCGAAGAGGAGTTTCGCGCTGTTGAGCAGGCTAGTTTTTCCGGCGCCGTTGCGCCCCTTGATGAGCACTATGTTGCGCTCACCATCCTGCGTCTCGGACAGGTCCACCGAGCAGGTCCCGTTATAGGCGAACATATTCTCGATATCGAAGGAAACGAACTTCAATCCTTCGACCCCAGCCCGGCTGAAATTACTTCTTCGACCCTTCGGGTCAAGCGCGACTTGGCGCTGCGGGCGGACATGTTCGGGAATTCGCTTTCGAGATCCAACAACGCCTGCACGGTCACCGGCGGTAGCTCGAACTCGCGGGACACCCGCTCGATCAACTTGTCCTCTGCTTCGGATATGTTAGACATCTTAGCCCCCGTAGCACCCAATACCACGAAATCCTTATGTTGTATGAATTTTCAGACCGAAGGGGCATACAATGGCTTCAATATTTTTCTGATGGTTAGCAGCTCTCGTCGGCCGTTTCAGTGTCCGGTGACCGGCTGACGGCCACGAGTTCGCCTGTGGCGTGCCAGGCTTGCTCGAGGAATTCACCCCTGCGGTATTCTTGCCGCTGGAGCACCATTGAGGAACGGCAGCTATTCCATTCGGCACGTTCAACAGCCGACAGTCCACTGTCGGCCCCACAGCCGCCGGGCTGCAATGCGCCTCATGCACGAACATGACGTAATCGCGGGAGCGGTGGCCACCAAAGCTGTGGCGGCGATGTTCGGAGCTCTAGCCGGCTGGCTGTCCCCCGATAGGATGAAGAACGGGCTCACGATGGACACCGGGCCCAGGCATCGAACGGAGGACAGCCATGGAGCAGTATATCGGTCTCGACGTATCCATGAAAGAGACGGCAATTTCGATCCGGCAGGACGGCAAAAGGATGTGGCGGGGCAAGTGCGCGTCCGACCCGCAACTGCTCGCGGCGCTGATCCGCAAGCGCGCGCCCGATGTGCGGCGGGTGGTATTCGAGACGGGGCCGCTGTCGGTGTGGTTCTACCATGCGCTGACGGCAGAGGGGCTGCCGGTGATCTGCATCGACGCGCGGCATGCCAAGGCCGCGCTCGACATGGCCGCGAACAAGACCGATGCGAACGATGCCGATGGCCTGGCACATCTGGCCGAGGTCGGCTTCTACCGAGAGGTTCGGGTCAAAGGTTTCGACAGCATGCTGATCCGCACACTGATCACCGCGCGGCGCCAGCTTCTCAAGATGCGTTTGCAGATATCCAACCAAATCCGCGGATTGATGAAGACGTTCGGCCTTGTCGTGCCCAAGGGCGCCGGCAGCGTGTTCGAGCGCAACGTTCACGATCTTCTGCAGGGCGAAGCAAAGCTGGCGCGCATCGTCGTGCCAATGCTTCGGGCATGGAGTGATATTCGATACCAGATAGCAGAGCTGAGCAAGCAACTGGCCGCGATGGCTCGTGAAGACCAGCACTGCCGTCTGCTCATGTCGGTGCCCGGTGTCGGCACCGTCACAGCCACCGCCTTTGCCGCGGCCGTGGAGGATCCGGCGAACTTCAGGAACTCGCGCGCCGTGGGCGCATGGGTGGGCCTGACCCCGAGACGCTACCAGTCCGGCGAGGTCGATAATGACGGCCATATCTCGCGCCGTGGCGACAATCAGTTGCGCGGACTGCTATACGAAGCGGCCGCGGTCATCCTGAACCGGTCGACGGATACCAGCACCCTGCGAACCTGGGCGTTGGAGTTCAAAGAACGGCTCGGCTTCAAACGAGCCGCCGTGGCCCTGGCGCGCAAGCTGGCAGTGACCATGCATACGATGCTCCGGACGGGCGAGCTGTTCGATCCGCACGGAGGAACGCCCGCCGCCGCCTGATCCTGCAGACGCTCGACCACGGCGATTTCTTCAGGGCCATTCCACCAATAGCGTTCTTACAGGACGCATCGAGCCGTCCCTGCCGGGACGTGGCTGGGATCATTCCGCGAAGCGGGAAGCAACTGCCTCGTTAAGCAGATTGCGCAACGAACATAGGAAGATCTCACCTGCGAAACTCATCCTGCGGCGATCTTTGCATCGACCGCGTAGACGACCCTGTACCCGGCATACGAACGAACATGGAGAGAAAGGACGACTGGCTTGCACTCACCCCCTTGACGGCCGAGCGATTAGACGACCCGCTTCGCGGGAGGGGCGCCTCGGCCTGAGCTGGCGCGACTGCCATTTGACTTGAGCGGGTAGAGGCGTCGATCTGACCATGGAGTTCCCTTCAACGAGAGGAACTCGCCGTGGCTACCCTGTCGACCGATGCACCAATCTCTCCGCTTCGCTAGCGCATGCAGCACGACATGCTCATGTGTGGCCTGGGCTCCCATACCCAGCAGAACTACGTTCGTCACGTCCGGCGCTTCGCTGTGTTCCTTGGCCGCTCGCCCGACACGGCGACGGCTGAGGACATCCGTCGATTCCAGCTGCATCAGCATGAGAGCGGCGTCGGCCCTGCGACGATCAATGGCGCGGGGTCTCGGCACTGCGGTTCCTGTTCCTCGTGACGCTGAAGCGTCGGGATCTGGCGCGTGCGCTGGTGATCATGAGGTATCAGCGCAAGCTGCCCGAGGTGCTGAGCGTGGAGGAAGCGGCGCGGCTGCTCGAAGCCGCACCCGGCGCCAAGTACAAGTCCGCGCTCGGCGTCGCCTATGGCGCGGGCCTGCGCGTGTCCGAAGTCGCGCACCTCAAGATCGACGACATCGACTCGACACGCATGCTGATCCGCGTCGAACAGGCAAGGAACGCAGGGACCGCAACGCCATGCTCTCGCCGCAACTTCTGGAACTGCTGCGGCTGTGGTGGCGCGAAGGCAGGCAGCGCGGGGTGATGCTCCCCAATGGCTGGCTGCTCCCGGGGCGCAGCTTCACCGCGCCCGATCTCATCGAGGCAATTGCACCGCGCAGTCCAGGAGGCAGCCGAAGTCGCCGGCATCCGCAAACGCGTCAGCCCTCACACGCTGCGTCACAGCTTCGCCACCCACCTGCTCGAACAGGAGGTCGACATCCGCGTCATCCAGGTGCTGCTCGGGCACAGCAAGCTCCATACGACCGCGCTCTACACCAAGTTCTCGACCCGGACGATCCACGCGGTCGCAGGGCCGCTCGACCGGCTGATGGCGCTAATGGAAGGCAAGACGCCGCCCGGCTGAGCCGTGCACATCTCTGTTGAGGTCGCCGACATCTTCCGTGCTGCCGGCCCCGCCTATCGGGCCGCCCATGCAGGTCACCTGAGCCTCATCCAGCTCAAGGTGATGTCGGCGATCGAGCATTGCCGCACCGCGGCGCTCGGCGGTCACGTCGAGGCCTGCGAAGACTGCGGCCAGTGGCGCATCGCCTCGCGGCCGCGCGTATATGGCTCGCCGAGCGGGAGGCCGACCTGCTGCCGGTCGGCTACTTCCATGTCGTGTTCACGCTGCCCGCCGAGGTCGCCGCCATCGCGTTCGGCAACAAGGCGCTGGTCTATGACCTGCTGTTCAAGGCGGCATCGGAGACGATGCTGACGATCGCGGCGGATCCCAAGCACCTCGGCGCGCATCGGCACCACCGCCGTGCTCCACATATCGGGATCGGCAATGACCCACCATCCCCATATCCACATGATCGTGCCGGGCGGCGGCATTGCGCCGGACGGACGCCGGTGGATATCGTCGCGGCCGGCCTTCCTTCTCCCAGTGAGAGTACTGGGCAAGCTGTTCCGCCGTCTGTTCCTGACCCGGCTGGTCGCGGACAAGAAGGCCGACGCCTTGGCGACGGGATCTGATCCCGGGGGGTTCTTCCTCGTTCAACCTCGCCGTCCTCTTTTTGCGAACCAGCGGGTTGCCGGTCACCTACATACAGTAGTCCAGGGGCGAAACAGGGTCAGCGGGAACGCAGCGAATCAAGGCTTAGGAACCCATTTTGCGTAAAGGCTCTTCGAGGCCGTGGGAACCGTCTTGGCGTCAACGAGAGCGACGAGCGAGCGGAACCGCTTCTCGCAGCCGCTGTTCGAGTTGATGCGACTTGCGACGAGGGTCGAGGCCTTCGGTAGATCCAGCATCAGCTTGACCTCGTTTGGCGAGAACGACTTGACCATCTCATTGTAGGATGGCGACGCCGCGTTCGAGACGCCGTATGAGTTGCCAGTCGCTGCCGTCACGACTGCCTCCACAAAAGTGGCCTGCGCTGTTTCCGGAACGCGGTTGTTCCGCGACAGCTTGAGGAGCCGATCGGCGAAGGGCGGCTCGTTGTGGAAGTTATCCCAGCCATTGTGCACACTTAAGAGCTTCCTACTCGCTGATGTGAAGATACTGTGAACCTCGGCTTCGCTCAGCAGCGACAACTGGCCCAGCGTCTCGAAGAACTGCAGCGAAGCCTTCTGACGGGCTTCGTCGCCTTTTGCCTTATAGTCCTGGTGTCGATCCACCAGCGCCGACCTGGTCCGGGGGCTAAGGTCGTTACTGAACGATTCGCAGGTTGCGATGGCGTTCAGCCGGGCTTCCTCTCCCGACGCTGGGTCACAGTAGATGCCGTGTAACATGACGAAGATCAGCTCGCGCTGGGCCTCGAATGTTTCCTGGATACGGCGTTCCCATTCTTGTCGTTGATCCTTCTTGAACTTCGTTGCTTTCAGCGCGGCGAGCAGGGACTTTGTGTCCACCCCCTTTGGGTTGTGGGCGCTCGAGAGCGCATGCTTCTGGCAGCGGCTTAGGAAGCTCAGGAACTCGTCTTCGTCGACCGTCCCCGCAGCTGGGTGTGCGATAGAGAAACTGTTGCGTGTGGCCCTGCACTGGTCGAGGAAAAAGAAGTCGTCGTCACCGATCAGGTTGAGCTTACGGCAGAGGTCGAGCAGCTCGGCGTCCTTGAGGTCGAGGAGCGTGTCCTCGTCGAAGGACTTGTCGTCGAGGATCTGAGGGACGACGTTGATGCCGAACCGTCGCACCTTGTCACGCAGTTCCACCACGGCCGCGTTCCAAACGTAGTTGATGGCTGCGTCGAACAGACCGCTGGCGACGGCGACACACATTTTGACGATCCGCTCATCGCGCAGGTGCGGAGGGATCTTCTTGATCAGGCGTGGGAGCTGGGACCAAGCATGGGCGATCTGGTCGTCCTCGGCGAGCACATTGCGGGGGACTCCCAACGCGGCGGTAAGTTGGGCTAGCATGGGCGAGGAGAGAGGGGTCACGTCGGGCAGTGTGACGGCGGGCAGGTCGGTCTTTGGCTTAACTAGGACGTTGCTCATACCTACTCCTTGCATCGACGAGACCATCTCGCACCATCGGTAGTCTTTAGCCGAAACAGAGTGAGGTCAGCCGGCGCGTGCGGCCTTTGTGCGATTACGTCCACCTGCCGCTCTTTTAACGCTACGCACGGAGACGGCTTTGGGAGCCACGACGTCCCCGAGCCGCTCTATACGGAGGGGCGCGCGCGAGGGAAGGCGAACGACGAGTTCGAGTTGCCCCCCGATCGCCTCGACGTAGCTTTTAAGAGTAGACAAGTACATGTCGGCTTGTTTCTCGATCTTCGAGACCGAAGGCTGCTTGATCTTGAGGACCGAAGCGATTTCGGCCTGGGCCTTTCCAGCGGCACGCCGCAAATCGCCGAGACTCTCGACTTCTCCCCTTAAGTCTTCGAAACGCGCGTCGACCCGCTCCCGACGATCCTCGGGGAGCGCAGCGATTAGGTCGTCAAGCTTGCGTCCCATCACTTCTTCTCCTTCTTCGCCGCCGCCAAACGGTCGAGATGCCCTTGATAGCGCTTGTCCGCCTTGGCGATCAGACTTTTATAGAAGCGCTTCTCACTCACGCCCGACTTATCGCCGGCGACGAGCAGGATCGCCTTCCGCTTCCGGTCGAATGCGAACGCAACCCGCCAGACACCATCATCAGCGTCGAAGCGAAGTTCTTTCATGTTCGCGAACGACGAGTCATTCAAGGTATCCGCATGCGGTCGCCCCAGCTGGGGCCCGAACACACCGAGCAGCTTAGCCGAGGCCAATAGCTCATCTTGGACTGTCTGGGGCAACGCCTCGAACTCCCCATCGAACTCATCGCCAAAAACGACTTCCCAAGTCATATATAGCTCCTAGGCTATGTGGTCAACATCACACCAGCGGTCAGTTCCTCGGCGCTGAAAGCAATGCGGGAAAAGATCAGGGACTTGCACATCCGCCGACAGACGCAGCTCTCGTTGAACGACATCGCCCGGCTGATCAATCCGCTCCTCAGGGGGTGGATCAGAGGCGCGCAAGCGTTTCCGCTACTCGCCAACAGCATCAAGCTGCCGAACGATAGTCTGCGGCCGAAACAAGGTACGCGCGGTCGACGATAATCCGGCCGCCGTTGACACGACTGGCAATTCGCGACCTGTCTGCGCTATCGAGCGGCATCGCCACCGGCGTTCTGACGGGCATGGCCGGCGCGTAGCTGTCGCTTGCCCAGAATCCCGGCTTGTCGTGAAGGATATGACCGCCAGCAAGGGTTCCATCGCGCCGGCAGCGCTCATCGTCGCCAAATAGAAACCGGTGCCGGCGAGGTTCGCGTGTCTGGCGGCGAAGGTCGCCTTCCGCCCGGAGGTGAAGCCGGCGAGGCGCTGGCGCTGGTCGATACGCAATCATGCGGAGGATCGCGCCGCGCCGTGCATGCGACTGCATCTCTCGTCCCGCTGCGCTGCTGAGGCCTCTTCTGTCAGGCGGTCTAGGTTTCGCGCTTCGGGCCGAGCAGGAACACTGTCAGGGCGGCGAGGAACGTGGCAACAGCACTGTAGGCAATGGCACTGGTAATCCCGGCATTGTCCACCAATAGTCCGCCGAAAATCGCGCCGGCTGCGATTGCCACTTGGAACGCTACGACCATCAGCACACCGGCGCTTTCGGCGTGCTCGGGGACGGCCCGCCGCACCATCCACGTCTGCAATCCTATCGGCACCGCGCCGAAGGCAAAGCCCCACGCGGCAACCGCAATCGCCGAGGCCAAGGCCGATGCTCCCGCCGTCAGCAGCGAAACAGCGGCTATCGCTATGAGCAGCGGTGCAAGGGCCGCGACTGCCTTGAGACTGTACTCGGCCAGAAGCCCGCCGGCCAAATTGCCGAAGAATCCGCCGATGCCGAAAGCAAGCAACACAAGCGAGATCGTTTCGACATCCAGTGCGGGAATCTTCTCGAGGAAGGCGCGAATATAGGTGATTCCGGCGAAGTGGCCGGAAGCGACCAACAGGACGACCAAAAGCGCAACTTTGACCATCGGAATCTTAGCCACATCCAGCAGGCTGCGGACGCTAGCCACTCCAATCGGAGGCAGCCTCGGAATGGTTATGAGTTGCACCAGCAGTGTAGCGGCGCCGCCGGCTGCGGCGAGCATGAAGGCGCTTCGCCATCCCCAGATATCGCCCACATAAGCGCCAATTGGAGCTGCGCAAACGGTTGCCACGGAAACGCCGGTGAGGATGACCGACATGGCGCGCGGCAGGAGGTGGCTTGGAACGAGCCGCATCGCCAGTGCTGCCGACATCGACCAGAAGCCGCCGAGCGCTATGCCGAGCACAACGCGTGCAGTGAGGAGAACCGCCAGCGACCACGCGCCGGCCGCCAGAACGTCCGACAGTATCAGCAGCAGTGTCATCGTCCACATGACGATCCTGCGGTCCAGGCGCTTTGTGATGATGGCCACCGTCGGCGCCGAAATGGCCCCGACGATAGCGGTAGCCGTCATCGCCTGTCCAGCCGCTCCCTCGGTGCTACCGAGATCATGCGCGAGCGGCGTGAGCAGGCTGACAGGAAGAAACTCTGCCGTCACCAGACCGAAGGTACCCAAGGAAAGCGAAATGACCGCACCCCATGCGGGACCAGACGGTGGGACGGGCCTTTCTGGGTCGTGCAGAACAGCGTCCATAACGCCTGCTGCGGATTGGGTCATGAACGAAGTCTCCACTTTGATGCAATGCAACGTGATGTTGGCTGCCTTGACCCAAATCTAAAAACACAAGCGCATTTCCCGGCGGCGTTGCACGGAGGAGGGGATGTTCATTGCTTCGCGATATTTTGTGACGGTGCGGCGCGCAACATGGATGCCGGTTTCCTTCAGCCGGACAGCGATGTCATCGTCGGAAAGCACGTCGCCGGGAGATTCTGCGGCAATCATCGCTTTGATCCGATGGCGGACAGCTTCGGCGGAGTGCGCATCGCCGCCTTGGCAGGACGCGATCGCGACGGTGAAAAAATACTTCAGTTCAAAGACTCCGCGCGGGGTAAGCATGTACTTGTTCGAGGTCACCCGGCTTACCGTCGACTCGTGCACGCCGATCGCGTCAGCGACGGTTCTGAGATTGAGAGGCCGCAGGTGGGCGACGCCATGTTCCAAAAACGCATCCTGCTGGCGCACGATTTCAGCCGCAACCTTAACAATCGTCTTGGCGCGCTGATCGAGGCTGCGGATTAGCCAGTTCGCGTTTTGCAAGCATTCGTTGAGAAATGCTTGATCTTTCGGATTTTGGACAGTTTGACGCGACACTTCGGCATAGTAGGTTTGGTTGATCAGCAGCTTGGGCAGTGTGGCCGGATCAAGTTCGATTTGCCACCCGCCTTCCGGCGAGGGCGTGACCCAGACGTCGGGTATGATTGATTCAGACGCACCGGATTGGAATCGGTTTCCAGGCTTGGGATCGAGCGCCCGAATCTCATGCATCATGTCGAGAAGGTCGTCTTCATCGACGCCGCAATGCTGCTTCAGTGCCTGAAAATCGCGTCGCGCAAGCATTTCAAGATTGGCAACCAAAGCTGCCATTGCCGGGTCGAACCGGTCTCGCTGGCGTAACTGGATTTCGAGGCATTCTCCGAGAGTTCGCGCAAAAATTCCCGGTGGATCAAAGTGCTGCAAGGTTCCGAGAACCCGTTCCACATCAGCCTCCCGGACATTCAGGCTCTCAGCCAACTCCAAAAGGTTTGCCCGAAGATAGCCAGTGTCTTCCAGATCGGCGGCAAGCTGGCCAGCGATCAGCCGCTCCTGTGGTGTGAACGCAGTGAGGGCGATCTGACGAGCGACATGGTCGTGCAATGTCTCGGCGAGGCTGGCAAACTCGTCGAGGGAAGGGCCATTACCCGGCGGGTTGTTGGTCGTGTTGCGAAGTGATTTCCATTGCCCGAGCCGTTCAGGCGACCCGGCCCCGGTCGGTCCGTCAACGGCGTTTGCGCGTGGGCCGACAGGCTGATCCGCTCCCGAAATCGAAACATCGCCAAAAGGCCCGCCATCGTTTGGCGCAGGTTCCAAGAGCGGGTTCTTTTCGATTTCCCGCTCCACGAACTGATGCAGTTCAGTATGCGCCAGTTGCAGCAAGCGAATCGACTCAATGAGTTGAGGCGATGCGACCATCGATTGCTTCTGGCGCTGAAGCAGGCTTGCTGAGGATTGCATGGTGAGCGCGATAATCCTGTCGAGGAGCCTCTTGGGGCGGGCAATGGCACCAGTGAGACGTTTTCTAGGTCATGCGGCGGCTTTCAGCGTTTCGAGAACGTTTTGCGGGGATGAGACGCCATAGGGGTCGGCCTCGCAGTTGTCGGAGAAACCTTCCTCCTCAAACCACTGCTCCACCACGCCATTGTTGATCAGGGCGGCGTAGCGCCAGGAGCGCATCCCGAAGCCGAGATTGTCCTTGGCGACCAGCATGCCCATCTTGCGTGTGAACTCGCCTGAACCATCGGGGATGAGCTCGACCTTCTGCAGGCCCAAGGACTTCCCCCACGCATTCATGACGAAGGCATCGTTGACGGAGACGCAGTAAATCGCGTCAATTCCCTCCTTCTCAAACTCATCATAGAGCTCTTCGAAATTGGGCAGTTGGTAGGTCGAGCAGGTCGGCGTGAAGGCGCCAGGCAGCGAGAACAGGATGACGCGCTTGCCGGCAAAGTAGTCGTCAGATGTCTTTTCTTCCCAGCGATATGGATTTGGGCCCTGGACTGACTCATCGCGAACACGCGTGAGAAAGGTGACGAAGGGAACCTTCTTTTGAACGGTCATCAACTTGCTCCTCAGGAAAAAACTGGCGCGCCGGATTCTGGCAGAGGCTGGCGCAATACCGAGCAAAGGCTCGTATGACGGGGATGAAATGAGGCCCTCGCGGCTCGCACCCTCCTTTTTCCATCCCGATGTAGGGGAACGTCTTGGCTGCTGGTCTTCGTCACCCGAACGCCATCGATCTGAGCAAGTGGAGGCTGTCGAGCCGCTGGGGCAATCTTTCCACGGCTATGGCGCCGGAAGCGGCATCCATCGCTCGCGCTCGTGCCCGGGACAAAGTGATAGCGGGCCCGAAGTAGCCAATATCGGACGCGTGTGGAGGCCTCAAATGTGACTTCACGCAAGAGACCCGCGTTACTGAGCTGGTTCGGCGTATTGTCGATATTTGCCAGTGACCCGCCGACCTTGGCTTCGGTGGCTCTTTGATGGGGCTCTTGGGCACTCACATGCTGATCAGAACCGGTAAACGGCAATTGCGCGAGCGCCATGTGTTGGCGTGCCGGCATCGGACCAGCCGTGCGCAAAGCGGCCGCCGAGGAGGGACCTCCGGAGGAGATGATGTACCGATGTTCAACGGGAACGGGCACCGTCTCCTCAGGCCACGGTCTAGAGCTTCGCGTGTCGGGCATGGCGCAAGTCGCTTTCATCGTGTTTTGATGGGCTCTGACCAGGAGCAGCAAGCGGCGTGCCATTTCAAATAGAGATGCTTTTGGACCGCCCC
The DNA here is from genome assembly GCF_040318335.1 of Mesorhizobium sp. M1182. Taxonomy (NCBI): domain Bacteria; kingdom Pseudomonadati; phylum Pseudomonadota; class Alphaproteobacteria; order Hyphomicrobiales; family Phyllobacteriaceae; genus Mesorhizobium; species Mesorhizobium sp. M1182. The sequence goes on along the minus strand of NZ_JAMYMD010000027.1, from coordinate 11,169 downwards.
CTTTTTCTCGGAGGCCGTGTCTTAGAAGATCGGGCGCGCGCTATAACCGCCTCGTCACCACACGCAACAACGGTGCTGTATGGTGCGGGTATTCGGCGCTTCCGCCCCGGCTGGGCAAAGACGAACCGGAAGCCGAGCCGATGCACTACCTCACACCGGCGGGCACTGCAGCGATTGCGTAGCGTGTGCCACTAGCGTGTTCTTGCGTGCGGAGGCACGGCTATCGCGAACACGCGCCTGTCGCAGCAACCATGAGCGCGCGCTCTTCGGCAAGCGCCCTGATTCCGTGAGGATCGAATTCCACAATCGTGTCTGTTTGCCGCCCTCTTATGTTCGAAACTGGACCAGAATGTCGCAAGCCCGACCTAAAGGTCGCCCGAGGCGTTCTGTCCGACACTGTTCCGTCGCCTTTGTTGGCCCGCGACACCGGCTTATTTCGCCTAGCTCTTCTCTGGCCTCAGGCTAAGCCGCTGAGAAGCTGCCACAATTTTTTTCTGCTGCGGCCAAATTGGCACGAGATTTGAAGCACCTTCGTTGCGGGCCGGGAGCCGCCGACCGACTTTCATTCGTGGATGGCACGAATGGAACGAAGAAAGAAAAGCAAAATGTCAAATCCGCGTCGGATAGCGTCTATGGGCAGGGGGTCCTCGGCGAAACCGCCCTTACCCAACAGCTCGCCGCCCTTGTCGACCCTTGCGCAGGAAATCTTGGCCGGCGGCGGCTCAAAGGCCCACCACACCGACCTTATCCTGAAATCGATGGTGCAGGATAAAGTTCTGCATCTCGCCGCGCGGTGTGCCTAGACAGTTACACGTTGGCCGATCTTGATAATCAGGCCGGCCGTCGGAGGACGTCATCTGTATGCCGTCTTAGGTCATTCGCTGCCGCAGCGCCCGCCGGTCACCTTCCGCCCTTCCATCGCTATAGAGTGAAGTGCCACCATGCCCGAACAACCTTTGCCGACGCTGCCGATGTGGCGCGTCGATCACATTGAGCCCTCGCCCGAGATGTTGGCACTACGCGCCAACGGTCCGATCCACCGCGTGCGCTTCCCGTCCGGGCACGAAGGCTGGTGGGTCACAGGCTACGACGAGGCCAAGGCGGTGTTGTCCGACGCGGCGTTCCGGCCCTCCGGAATGCCGCCGGCGGCATTCACCCCGGATTCGGTGATTCTCGGTTCGCCGGGGTGGCTGGTCTCGCACGAGGGGGGCGAGCATGCGCGGTTACGTGCGATCGTGGCGCCGGCCTTCAGCAACGGCAGGGTGAAGCTGCTCGCGCAACAGGTCAAGGCGATCGCCGCGCAGTTGTTCGAGACGCTGGCGGCCCAGCCCCAGCCCGCCGACCTGCGGCGCCACCTCTCCTTTCCGCTTCCGGCCATGGTCATCAGCGCGCTGATGGGCGTGCTCTACGAGGATCACGCCTTTTTCGCCGGGCTGTCCGACGAGGTGATGACGCACCAGCATGAAAGCGGCCCGCGCAGCGCGTCGCGCTTGGCCTGGGAAGAACTGCGTGCCTACATTCGCGGCAAGATGCGGGACAAGCGCCAGGATCCGGGCGACAACCTGCTGACGGATCTGCTCGCGGCGGTCGACCAGGGCAAGGCGACCGAGGAAGAGGCGATCGGCCTGGCGGCGGGCATGCTGGTGGCGGGGCACGAGAGCACCGTCGCGCAGATCGAATTCGGCCTGCTGGCCATGTTCCGCCATCCGCAACAGCGCGAACGCCTGGTCGGCGATCTATCCCTGGTGGACAAGGCGGTGGAGGAAATCCTGCGCATGTACCCGCCGGGCGCGGGCTGGGACGGCATCATGCGCTATCCGAGGACCGACGTAACTATCGCGGGCGTGCATGTTCCCGCGGAGAGCAAGGTGCTGGTCGGCCTGCCGGCGACGTCGTTCGATCCGCTCCATTTCAACGACCCGGAAATCTTCGACATTGGACGTGACGAAAACCCGCACCTGGCGTTCTCCCATGGGCCGCACTACTGCATCGGCGCGGCGCTGGCCAGGCTGGAACTCAAGGTGGTGTTCGGTTCGATCTTCCAGCGCTTTCCCGCGCTGCGCCTGGCCGTGGCGCCCGAAGAACTGAAGTTGCGCAAGGAGATCATCACTGGCGGGTTCGAGGAGTTCCCGGTGCTCTGGTGATGCGCGGACGCCACCGGGAACCGCGATGTTCTCCGAATTCGCCGGCGCGCCTGCCGCGCGCCAATCAGATCAGCCAGCCAACAGGTGACCAATGGATGTGCAAGAAACCACGGCAGCATGCCGGGACGCCTTCGCCGAACTGGCGTCGCCAGCGTGCATTCAGGACCCGTATCCATTCATGCGGTGGTTGCGCGAGCACGATCCGGTGCATCGCGCGGCGTCGGGCCTCTTTCTGTTGAGCCGCCACGCCGACATCTACTGGGCGCTCAAGGCCACGGGCGATGCTTTTCGGGGACCGGCGCCGGGCGAACTGGCGCGCTATTTCCCGCGTGCGGCGACCAGCCTGTCACTCAATCTGCTGGCGTCCACGCTAGCGATGAAGGAACCACCGACTCATACGCGTCTGCGCCGGCTGATCTCGCGCGATTTCACCATGGGCCAGATCGACAACCTGAGGCCGACCATCGCTCGCATTGTCGCAGCGCGCCTGGACGGCATGGCGCCCGCGCTGGAGCGCGGGGAGGCGGTGGACCTGCATCAGGAATTCGCGCTGGCCTTGCCCATGCTGGTTTTCGGCGAACTGTTCGGCATGCCCCAGGACGACATGTTCGGGCTCGTCGCCGGCATCAGCGCCATTCTGGAAGGCCTGAGCCCGCACGCCAGCGATCCCCAGCTCGCCGCGGCGGACGCGGCCAGCGCCAGGGTGCAGGCCTACTTCGGCGACCTCATACAGCGCAAGCGCACCGATCCCCGCCACGACATCGTGTCAATGCTGGTCGGCGCACACGACGACGATGCCGACATGCTGTCGGATGCGGAATTGATCAGCATGCTCTGGGGCATGCTGCTGGGCGGCTTCGCCACCACTGCCGCGGCCATCGGCCATGCGGTCCTGGCGATGCTGGCGTATCCCGAACAGCGGCACTGGCTGAAGGGAGATGCCGTGGGGGTGAAGGCATTCGTCGAAGAAGCCCTGCGCTACGACGCGCCCGCCATGTTCAGCTCCATTCCGCGTATCGCCCAGCGCGACATCGAACTGGGCGGCGTGGTGATCCCGAAGAACGCGGACGTGCGCGTGCTGATCGCGGCCGGCAATCGCGACCCGGACGCCTTCGCCGATCCCGACCGCTTCGATCCCGTGCGGTTCTACGGCACCAGTCTTGGCATGTCGATCGACGGGAAGATCATGCTGACCTTCGGCCACGGCATCCACTTCTGCCTGGGTGCGCAACTGGCCCGAGTGCAGTTGGCCGAGAGCCTGCCGCGGATCCAGGCGCGCTTCCCCACGCTGGCATTGGCCGAGCAGCCGACCCGGGAGCCCTCCGCGTTCCTTAGGACGTTCCGCGCGCTGCCGGTGCGGCTGCATGGGCAGGAGGGCTGAGATGCGCGTCCTGGTCGATCAGGATCTGTGCGGAACTACCGGGCAGTGCGTGCTGACGCTGCCGGGCACCTTTCGCCAGCGCGAACCGGACGGCGTGGCCGAAGTGTGCGTGGCGACGGTCCCGCAGGCGCTGCACGCCGCCGTGCGGCTTGCGGCCAACCAGTGCCCGGTCGCCGCCATTCGGGTCATCGAAAGCGACGCTGGCCATGACGAGCGCGCCAGCGCCGACCCTGCGCCTTCTCCGGCGGAGGCCGAGCGGCATGCTGCGAAAGACCAATACAATTCAGGAGACACGATGGGACGGTTTGAAGGCAAGGTGGCCGTGGTGACCGGCGCCGGCGCCGGCATCGGCAAGGCATGCGCTCTCGCCATCGCGCGCGGGGGCGGCAGAGTGGTGGTGGCCGACATTGATGGCTCGGCGGCCATCGCCTGCACCGCGCAGATCGCGGCCGAAGCAGGCCACGCGCTGCCCATAGCCATGGATATCGCCGATGCGCAGGCGGTGGCAGCGCTGTTCGAGACGGCGGAGCGGCACTTCGGTGGGGTCGACCTGCTGGTGAACAATGCGAGCGCCATGCATCTGACCCCGCGCGACCGCGCGATCCTCGACCTGGACCTGGCAGTCTGGGACCAGACCATGGCGACCAATCTGCGCGGCACGCTGCTCTGCTGCCGGCAGGCCATCCCACGGATGATCGCCCGCGGCGGTGGCGCGATCGTCAACATGTCGTCGTGCCAGGGGCTCAGCGGGGACACCGCGCAGACGTCCTACGCCGCGTCGAAGGCGGCGATGAACATGCTCTCGGCTTCGCTCGCCACCCAATACGGTCATGCGCAGATCCGCTGCAACGCCGTTGCGCCGGGTCTCGTCATGACCGAGCGTCTCCTCGCCAAGCTGGACGAGTGCATGCAACGGCATCTGCGCCGTCACCAGCTCCTGCAGCGCGTCGGCCGCCCCGAGGACGTGGCCGCGCTGGTGGCGTTCCTGCTCTCCGACGATGCTGCGTTCATCACCGGTCAGGTCGTGTGCATCGATGGCGGCATGCTGGCGCATGTGCCGACATACGCCGACGGTGGCAACAGCTGCGCCGCGCGCCCTGCCGGCCACACCGAATCGGCGGCGGCGGCGCGCTGCTGATGGACATGCTGCTCAACCCGCTCAACCGTCGGCACCGGCTGCGATGCGACATCCCGGTCATGCCTGGCGCTTTCCCCCTGGTCGGGCATCTTCCTGCCATTGTCTGCGACCTGCCGCGCCTGCTGCAGCGCGCAGAACGGACGCTGGGCAGCCACTTCTGGCTGGATTTCGGCCCTGCCGGACACCTGATGACCTGCGTGCATCCGGATACGTTCGCACTGCTCCGGCACAAGGACGTGTCCTCGGCGCTGATCGAAGAGATCGCGCCCGAATTGCTTGGCGGAACGTTGGTTGCCCAGGACGGCGGCGCGCACCGGCAGGCGCGCGATGCGATTAAGGCGGCGTTCCTGCCCAAGGGGCTGACCCAGGCCGGCATCGGCGACCTGTTCGCGCCCGTCATCTGGGCGCGGGTGCAGGCGTGGCGCGACCGCGGCGACATAACCATCCTGCGCGAAACCGGCGACCTGATGCTGAAGCTCATCTTCAGCCTCATGGGAATCCCCGCGCAGGACCTGCCGGGATGGCATCGCAAATACCGGCAACTGCTGCAGTTGATCGTCGCGCCCCCGGTCGACCTGCCCGGACTGCCCTTGCGGCGAGGCCGCGCCGCCCGCGACTGGATCGACGCGCAGTTGCGCCAGTTCGTCCGCGACGCGCGCGCGCATGCCGCGCGCACCGGGTTGATCAACGACATGGTGAGCGCCTTCGACCGCAGCGACGATGCGCTTTCCGATGACGTCCTGGTCGCCAATATCCGCTTGCTGCTGCTTGCCGGTCACGACACCACTGCCTCGACGATGGCCTGGATAGTGATCGAGCTGGCGCGGCAGCCTGTGCTGTGGGACGCCCTGGTCGAGGAGGCGCAACGCGTGGGCGCGGTGCCGACCCGGCACGCGGACCTGGCGGAGTGTCCGGTCGCCGAGGCGCTGTTCCGCGAGACGCTGCGCCTGCATCCGGCGACCACGCTCCTGCCGCGTCGCGTCCTGCAGGAATTGCAACTCGGCCAACGGCGCATTCCCGCGGGCACCCATCTGTGCATCCCGCTGCTGCATTTCTCGACCTCGGCGCTGCTGCACGAGGCGCCTGATCAGTTCCGCCTGGCGCGGTGGCTGCAACGCACGGAGCCGATCCGGCCGGTGGACATGCTGCAGTTCGGTACCGGCCCACACGTCTGCATCGGCTACCACCTGGTATGGCTGGAAATGGTGCAGTTCTGCATCGCCTTGGCGCTGACCATGCACAAGGCCGGGGTGCGGCCGCGGTTGCTGAGCGGCGTCGAAAAAGGCCGGCGCTATTACCCGACCGCACATCCGTCCATGACAATCCGCATAGGCTTCTCATGAGCTGGCATCGCATGCCCCGTGTGGCGAGGCAGCGGCGCCGGCGACGCGCGGCATTGCTGCACTCGGCGCACGCGCTCGGTGCGACGCCGGCAACACCGCGGCGGCTTGGCGCTCGCCGTGGCCATCTCGTGTCAGGTACAAGGACATGAAAAACATGCAGACCGGTTCCACGCTACACGACGACCGAACTGGCGTTTCCGCCCTCGGCGGATTGGGTGCGCAGGCGCGCGGCGCATCCGGCAGGCTGCTGCCGGAGATCTGGATGCAGGACGGCGCAAAGCGGGTCGAACAGGCGCTGGCGCGTCTTCTCTGCGCCGAAGACGACGGTGAGACAGAGCTGATGGCGGCGATGCGCTACGCCACCTTGCATGGCGGGAAGCGCACCCGCGCCTTGCTCTGTCTGGCTGCCGGCGCACTGGCCGACACGCCGGCGCACATGCTCGACGACGTTGGCGCCGCCATCGAGATGATGCACGCCTGTACCCTGGTCCACGACGACCTGCCCGCGATGGACGACGACGTGCTTCGCCGCGGCCTTCCGACGGTGCACGTCAAATTCGGCGAAGCCACTGCGATCCTGGTCGGCGATGCGCTGCAGGCGCACGCCTTCCTGACCCTGGCGAGCCTGGATGCGCCGGGCGACAACCGAATCGCGCTCGTGCGCGAACTGGCGCAGGCGGTGTCCGCCGAGGGTGCCGCAGGCGGGCAGGCCATGGATCTGTCGCTGATCGGAAAGCACGCCGAGCTGGACAGGATCGTGGCGATGCACCGGAAGAAGAGCGGAGCGCTAGTGCGCGCGTCCGTTCGCATGGGCGCGCTATACTCCATCGCGGAGGATGCCGCGCACGATGCGCTGTACTGTGCGCTCGATCGCTACACCGCCTGTTTCGGCCTGGCGTTGCAGGTAATCGACGACATTCTCGACGCGACAGCGGATACCGCGACGCTGGGCAAGACCCCCGGTAAGGACGCGGCGGCGCAGAAGCCGACCTGCGCGTCGATCATGGGGCTGCAGGCAGCGCGCCAGTTCGCGCTGGATTTGTTGCGCGACGCCGGGGAGGCCATCGTCCCGCTGGGGCCGCGTGCGGAACGGTTGGCGCAGATGCTGCAGCGGGCCAACGTGTATCTGTCCGCGCCATACGCATGAGCGCGCCCGTCCGCATGGACTCGCCCCTGTGCTGCTGCGATCGGCCGGCGGGCGGTGCATGCTGCACTGTGTCCGAACCGGCGGCGACGTGCGCGGCGTCTGCCCGATCCTGGTTCTCGTTAGCCCTCTGCAGAAGGAACATCCCGCGTGAACGCGCTGTCCGAACAGATCCTTTCCGAATTGCGCCACCTGCTGAGCGAGATGAGCGACGGCGGCAGCGTCGGTCCGTCCGTCTACGACACGGCGCGAGCTCTGCAGTTCCACGGCAGCGTCACCGGTCGGCAGGACGCATACGCGTGGCTCATCGCGCAGCAACAGGCCGATGGCGGATGGGGAAGCGCGGACTTCCCGCTGTTCCGCCATGCGCCCACGTGGGCGGCGTTGCTGGCATTGCAGCCTGCCGATCTTCTTCCCGGCACTGCCGACGCAGTCCAGGCTGCAACCCAGTTCCTCGAGCGCCACCCCGATCCCTACGCGCATGCGGTGCCGAAAGACGCGCCGATCGGCGCGGAGCTGATCCTGCCGCAGTTGTGCGGCGAGGCCGCATCCTTGCTGGGCGGCGTGGCGTTTCCGCGCCACCCGGCGCTGTTGCCGTTGCGGCAAGCGTGCCTGGTCAAGCTTGGGGCGGTCGCGACGTTACCGAGCGGCCATCCGTTGCTGCACTCCTGGGAAGCCTGGGGGACGTCGCCGACCACCGCATGCCCGGATGACGACGGCAGCATCGGCATCAGTCCGGCGGCCACCGCCGCGTGGCGTGCGCACGCCGTGACACAGGGGAGCACGCCGCAGGTCGGGCGCGCCGACGCGTATCTGCAGGCGGCATCGCGGGCGACGCGCAGCGGCATCGAAGGTGTCGTTCCCAACGTCTGGCCGATCAATGTATTCGAGCCATGCTGGTCGCTGTACACCCTGCATCTGGCCGGTCTGTTCGCGCATCCCGCGCTCGCCGAGGCGGTGCAAGTGATCGTCGCGCAGCTCGACGCCCGCCTGGGCGTGCGCGGTCTGGGCCCGGCCTTGCACTTCGCCGCCGATGCGGACGATACCGCCGTTGCGATGTGCGTCCTACGCCTTGCAGGCCGCGACCCGGCGGTCGATGCGTTGCGCCATTTCGAAATCGGCGAGCTGTTCGTCACCTTCCCCGGCGAGCGCAATGCCTCGGTGTCGACCAACATCCATGCCCTGCATGCGTTGCGACTATTGGGAAAGCCCGCCGCCGGCACCAGCGCCTACGTCGAGGCCAATCGCAACCCGCACGGTCTATGGGACAACGAAAAATGGCACGTTTCGTGGCTGTATCCCACCGCGCATGCGGTCGCTGCGCTGGCGCAAGGCAAGCCCCAGTGGCGCGACGAGCGCGCGCTGGCGGCGCTGCTGCAGGCGCAGCGCGACGACGGCGGCTGGGGCGCCGGTCGCGCGTCCACATTCGAGGAAACCGCCTATGCGCTGTTCGCGTTGCACGTGATGGACGGGAGCGAAGAGTCGACAGGGCGCCGGCGCATCGCGCAGGCGGTGGCGCGTGCGCTGGAGTGGATGCTCGCCCGCCATGCGGCGCATGCGTTGCCGCAGACGCCGCTGTGGATCGGCAAGGAACTGTATTGCCCCACCCGGGTCGTGCGCGTGGCCGAACTCGCCGGGTTGTGGCTGGCGCTTCGTTGGGGGCGGCGCGTCCTGGCCGAGAGAGCAGGAGCGGCGCCATGATCCAGACCGAACGCGCGCTGCAGCAGGTGCTGGAGTGGGGGCGTTCCCTAGCCGGGTTCGCCGACGAGCATGCCGTGGAAGCGGTCAGGGGCGGCCAGTACATCCTGCAGCGCATCCACCCGAGCCTGCGCGACACCAGCGCCCGCACCGGCCGCGATCCGCAGGACGAAACGCTGATCGGGGCGTTCTATCGCGAACTGGCGCTGCTGTTCTGGCTCGACGATTGCAACGACCTTGGCCTGATCGCGCCGGAGCAGCTCGCCGCGGTGGAGCAGGCGCTGGGGCAGGGCGTGCCGTGCGCGCTCCCCGGATTCGAGGGCTGCGCTGTGCTGCGCGCTTCGCTGGCCGCGCTCGCCTACGATCGTCGCGACTATGCTCAGCTTCTCGACGATACCCGGTGCTACTGCGCGGCGCTGCGCGCCGGACACGCGCAGGCGGCAGGGGCGGAACGCTGGTCCTACGCCGAGTACCTGCACAACGGCATCGATTCGATCGCCTACACGAACGTGTTCTGTTGCCTGTCGTTGCTGTGGGGGCTGGACATGGCGACCTTGCGCGCGCGTCCGGCGTTTCGCCAGGTCCTGCGGCTCATCTCCGCGATAGGGCGCCTGCAGAATGATCTGCATGGACGCGACAAGGACAGGTCGGCCGGCGAGGCCGACAACGCGGCGATCCTGCTGCTGCAGCGCTATCCGGCTATGCCTGTGGTGGAGTTCCTCAACCACGAGCTGGCCGGCCATACGCGCATGCTGCACCGGGTCATGGCGGAAGAACGCTTTCCCGCGCCGTGGGGACCGTTGATCGAGGCCATGGCGGCGATCCGCGCGCAGTACTACCAGACCTCGACCAGCCGCTACCGCAGCGACGCTGCGGGGGGAGGCCAGCGTGCGCCGGCCTGAACGCGCGGGAGGCGGCGGCGTGCGCGCGCTGCCGTCGGTCCGATCCGACGCAACGCCGCCCGATGCGACGCACGGAGCGAGCGTGAGCGACACCGCCCTGAGCCGGCGCAAGGACGACCATGTGGACATCGTGCTGGATCGGCGAACGGCGCCGGCCACGGTCGCCGCCGGCTGGGAGTACATCCGTTTCGAACACTGCGCATTGCCCGAGTTGGACCTGACGCAGATCGACCTGCGCGCCTCGCTGCTGGGCAAGACCATGCGCGCGCCGCTGCTGATCAGCTCGATGACCGGCGGCATGCCACGCGCCGAGGCCATCAACCGGCATCTGAGCGAGGCAGCGCAAGCCTTGGGAATCGCCATGTGCGTCGGTTCGCAGCGCGTGAGCCTGCAATCCCGCAACTCCCAGGGGCTGACGCGCACGCTGCGCCGCTTGGCCCCAGACATTCCCTTGCTGGCCAATATCGGCGCCGCGCAACTGCGCGAGGCCGACGGCCTGGACCTGGCGCGCCGGGCGGTGGATGCGCTGGAGGCCGATGGACTCATCGTCCATCTCAATCCGCTGCAGGAAGCGGTACAGCTGGGGGGCGACCGCGACTGGCGCGGCGTCCTGGCGCAGATCGCTCGCGCCGCGCGCAGCGTGGGCGTGCCGATCGTGGCCAAGGAAGTGGGGTCGGGCCTGTCGGCCTCGGTGGCCTGTGCGCTCGTCGAGGGGGGCGTGGCGGTGATCGATGTCGCCGGCGCCGGCGGCACCAGTTGGGCCGCGGTGGAGGGCGAGCGCGCCCGCGATGCCGCCGACCGTGCAGTGGCGATGGCGTTCGCCGATTGGGGGATTCCGACCCCGGCCAGCGTGCAGGGGGTACGTCGGGCGCTGCCAACGGTGAAGCTGATCGCGTCGGGCGGGATCCGCGACGGCGTCGACGTGGCCAAGGCCATCCGCCTGGGCGCGGACATCGCCGGGCAGGCGGCCGGCGTGCTGCGCGCGGCTACGGTATCCACCGAGGCGGTTGTCGCGCATTTCGAGATCGTCATCCGCCAGTTGGCCGTCGCCTGCTTCTGCACCGGGTCGGCTGATCTGGCGGCGTTGCGTCAGGCGCGCTTGTTACCCTCGGCGCATCTGCCCGCCCGTTGATGCCGGCGTCGCCCCCACGTGGGCGGGCGCCTAGAACTGGAGAAGCGAAAAAGTGCATTACGACATCGTCATCATCGGCGGAGCCATCGTCGGCTCGTCGGTTGCCTATTACCTGCGCAAGGAAGGGTTTTCGGGCTCGATCGCGCTTGTCGAGCGCGACCCGCAATTTTCCCGCGCCGCGACCACGCTGTCCTGCGCCTCCATCCGCCAGCAGTTCTCGATCCCGGAAAACATCCGGCTGTCGCAATTCACGCTGAAACTGTTCCGGCGGCTCAGGGAAGAGTTTG
>NZ_JAMYMD010000026.1:0-87118 GCF_040318335.1 Mesorhizobium sp. M1182 | reverse complement strand
AATGCTATGTGTTGCTAGGTGGTGTGGGGTCTGTGATGTTAAAAAGTGCATGATCTTCTGCTCGCCAGCCGCGGCGGCGCGCGGGCCGCCATGGCGCCCGACCAGCAGGCGCCATGTTTCCTGAAAACGTCGGCTGCGCTCGCTCCACATACGGTCGCCAAGCCGCGCCGTGTCGTAGATCCGGGTGACCAGCAGTGCAGCCAGCACGCGCTCGGCCTCGGCAACGGCGCGCGCTCCGGTCAGGAATTCCTCGATCAGATCGGCCACCCGGTCGACATCGCCGGTCCAGATCGGGTGGTCGCGCCCGGCCACCTCGACCAGCCGCGCATTCGGGATCTTCCTTGCCAGGAAGCGGCTGGCCTCCGGGTCGACGCGCGCATCGTTGCGGCGATGGATGAGCAGCGTCGGTGCGCTGATCGCCGCCAGCACGCCGCGCACGTCGATAGCCGCATTCATGCGGGCCAGGGCGATTGCCGCGGTCGGGCTCGCCGACAGCCGCTCGAAGCGCGCCCACCATGTGGCGAAACGCGGATCGTCGACGCGGCCGGGCGCGAAATGCGGCAGGGTGGCGCCGGTGCCCCATGCGGTCTCCGCCGTCGCGATGAACGCCTCAAGGCGTTCCGGCGGCATCACCCATTTGTGGAAATGCGCATAGCCGCCATAAAGCGCCAGCGCCCGCGTCCGCTCCGGGTAGGTGGCGGCGAACAGCATTGCCATCGGCGCGCCTTCCGAAGCGCCGAGCAAGGCGGCGCGGCCGCTGCCGGTCGCATCCATCACCGCGCGTACATCGTCCATGCGGGTTTCGAGGCTGGGCAGGTGGTGGACATCGACGCGGTCGGACAGACCGGTGCCGCGCTTGTCGAACAGGATCAGCCGTGAGAACGCGGAAAGCCGCTTCAACAGCCGGGTGTAGCCCTCGTCTTCCCAGTGCAGGTCGAGATTGGAAATGAAACCCGGCACGAAGACGAGATCGAGCGATCCCTGGCCGACCACCTGATAGGCGATCCGCACGTCGCCACTGAGCGCGTATCGAGTTTCGATCGGCCTCACGAGTTGTCCGCCCGACCCGACGATTTCTTATCGCCGGATCATAGCAGAGGCGCGCGGCCTGCGGCAGATGAAACTTCAGAGAGTGTGAATGTGGGCCAGCGGCGCCTACTTCTGTGACGCGGCGGCAGTCTCGGTGTTCGCTCCGCCGACGCTAAAACCTGCGCCCTCCGGCGCGCCCGGCCGCTTGATGTGTGGCGCGGCCGCGACGACAAGCTCGTTGAACCCCTCGCCACCGCTGTCCAGCATCTCGAACAATTGCCGGCGCATCCTCGGCTCCCAGAATTTGTTGATGTGCTCGGCGACGCCGGCAATGCCTTGCTCGCGCGGCTTTGAGTGGAAAAAGGCGGCAATCTGGTTGGCCATGCGAACCAGCTTTTCGCTGGTGCTCATGAGGTGGCCCTCGTCATGCGACATGCTTGGCAACTCCGGAAACCACGCGGTCAGGATGGGTGAAAATATCGAAATCGTCGCCGCGCACCAGCGCCACCAGCGTCATGCCGGAATCGTTCGCGGTGCGGATGGCAAGTGCCGTCGGCGCCGAGACGGCAATGATGACGGCCGAGCCGATCGCCGCGGTCTTCTGCACCATCTCGACCGAAACGCGCGACGTGACGACGACGGCCCCCGACCTGCCGTCGATACCGGCTTTGGCCAGCGCGCCAGCCAGCTTGTCCAGTGCGTTATGGCGGCCGACATCCTCGCGCGCCATGACGATGCCCTTGCCGGGAAGGTAAAAACCGGCGGCGTGGACGGCACCGGTCTCGGCGTGCAGCGGCTGCAGCTTCGACAAAAGCTTGACCGAGCGGACGATGTCATTGGCCTGAAGTGTAAGTTGCGACGCACCGACCGGGTTTACCGAGCGCATCGCCTCCTCGATCGATTCGATGCCGCACAACCCGCAGCCGACCGGGCCGGCCAGGCGTCTGCGACGCGCTTCGAAGCGGGTGTTGGCCTGGTCCTTCAGCCGGATCTGGATATCGATGCCGGCGCCGTGATCCTCGACCTCGATCGCTTCGATTTCGTCCGGCGAGGCAATGATGCCTTCGGTCAGCGAGAAGCCGAGCGCGAAATCCTCGAAATCAGCCGGGCTTGCCATCATCACCGCATGCGTGGTGCCGGCAAAGGAGAACGCCACCGGCGTCTCTTCCGGCACCATGCGGTTGGCGGCCGCAGTGCCGCCGGCGCGGCGCGCGAGGCGCGAGATCTGCGCAATGGCTTTGCGGCGCGCGGTCAAGGACTACTCCGCCGCTTCCAACTTCGCGATGCGGCGGCTTTGCTTTGCCTGCTCGTCATAGTCGCGCTGCCATTCCGACGGGCCGTTGGATGCACCCACCTGCACCGCGGTCACCTTGTATTCCGGGCAGTTGGTCGCCCAGTCGGAGAAGTCGGTGGTGATGACGTTAGCCTGGGTGTCGGGATGGTGGAAGGTCGTATAGACGACGCCCGGCGACACCCGCTCGGTGATCAGCGCGCGCAGCGTCGTCTCGCCCGAGCGGCTGGTCAGCCGCACCCAGTCGCCATCGCGCAGGCCGCGATTTTCGGCATCGTGCGGATGGATCTCCAGCCGGTCCTCGCTATGCCAGACCACATTGTCGGTGCGCCGGGTCTGCGCGCCGACATTGTATTGCGACAGGATGCGGCCGGTGGTCAGCAGCAGCGGGAAGCGCGGTCCGGTCCTTTCGTCGGTCGCGACATATTCGGTGCGGATGAACTTGCCCTTGCCGCGCACGAAGCCGCCGATATGCATGATCGGCGTGCCTTCCGGCGACTTCTCGTTGCAGGGCCACTGCACCGAGCCCACCCGGTCGAGAAGGTCGAAGGAAACGCCGGCGAAACTTGGGGTTGTCTTGGCGATCTCGTCCATGATCTGGGACGGATGCGTGTAGTTCCAGCCGAGGCCGAGCGCCTTGGCGAGCTCCTGCGTCGCTTCCCAGTCGGCATAGCCGCATTTCGGCTCCATTACCTTGCGCACCATGTTGATGCGGCGCTCGGCGTTGGTGAAGGTGCCGTCCTTCTCGAGGAACGTCGAGCCGGGCAGGAACACATGCGCGTAGTTGGCCGTCTCGTTGAGGAAGAGGTCGTGCACGACGACGCATTCCATCGCGGCGAGACCGGCGGCGACATGCTTGGTGTCGGGGTCCGACTGCAGGATGTCCTCGCCCTGCACATAGAGTCCCTTGAACGAGCCGTCGACAGCCGCATCCAGCATATTGGGGATGCGCAGGCCGGGCTCGTCGTCGAGCTTGACGCCCCACAGGCTCTCATAGATGGCGCGCACCGCGTCGCCTGAAATGTGGCGATAGCCGGGAAGCTCGTGCGGGAACGAGCCCATGTCGCAAGAGCCCTGCACATTGTTCTGGCCGCGCAGCGGGTTCACGCCGACGCCCGGCCGGCCGATATTGCCGGTCGCCATGGCGAGGTTGGCAATGGCGATGACGGTGGTCGAGCCCTGGCTGTGCTCGGTCACGCCGAGGCCGTAATAGATCGCGCCGTTACCGCCGCGGGCGTAGAGCCGCGCCGCGCCGCGTATGTCGTCGGGATCGACATTTGCAAGCTGGCCGATCACTTCCGGGCTATTTTCCGGCAGCGCCACGAACGATGCCCAGTCCTGGAACTCGTCCCAGTCGCAGCGCTCGCGGATGAAGGCCTCGTCGAACAGGCCCTCGGTGACGATGACATGGGCAAGTGCGGTCAGCATGGCGACGTTGGTGCCCGGCTTCAGCGGCAGATGGAACTGCGCCTCGACGTGGGCCGAGCGCACGATGTCGGTGCGGCGCGGATCGAGCACGATCAGCTTGGCGCCCTCGCGCATGCGCTTCTTCATGCGCGAGGCGAACACCGGATGCGCGTCGGTCGGATTGGCGCCGATCAGCAGGATCACGTCGGTCTGCTCGATCGAATCGAAATCCTGCGTACCGGCGGAGGTGCCGAAGGTCTGGCCGAGGCCATAGCCGGTCGGCGAATGGCAGACACGGGCGCAGGTATCGACATTGTTGTTGCGGAAGCCCTGCCGGACCAGCTTCTGGACGAGGTAGGTCTCCTCGTTGGTGCAGCGCGACGAGGTGATGCCGCCGATCGAGGTGCGGCCGTACTGGTACTGGATGCGGCGGAACTCATTCGCCGTATGGGTGAGCGCCTCTTCCCACGACACTTCGCGCCACGGATCGCTGACCTTTTCGCGGATCATCGGTTTCAGGATCCGGTCCTTGTGCGTCGCATAGCCATAGGCGAAGCGGCCCTTGACGCAGGAGTGGCCGTGGTTGGCCTTGCCTGCCTTGTAGGGCATCATACGAATGACCTCGTCGCCCTTGACCTCGGCCTTGAACGAGCAGCCGACGCCGCAATAGGCGCAGGTGGTGACGGTCGAGCGCTCGGGCAGGCCTTTCGCCAGCACGGTCTTCTCCCTCAGCGCATCGGTCGGGCAGGCCTGCACACAGGCCCCGCAAGAGACGCACTCGGAATCGACAAACGCCTCGTGCATGCCGGCCGAGACCCTGGATTCGAAGCCGCGGCCCTCGATGGTCAGCGCGAACGTGCCCTGCACCTCCTCGCAGGCGCGCACGCAGCGCGAGCAGACGATGCACTGCGCCGGATCGTAGGTGAAATACGGGTTCGATTCATCGCGGGCGATGTAATCGATGATCAGCGAGCCATGGCCGGGCGCCACGCCGTTTTCCTGCTTGACGTGGTTGCGGCCGTCCACGCCATAGCGGTTCTCGGTCAGGCCGACCGTCGTGACGACCTTATCGAACTCGCTGGCGCCGGTGCCGGCCTTCTCGCCCCACGCCGCCGGGTGGTCGGAGACGTAGAGTTCCATCACGCCGCGGCGAATGGCGTTCAGCCGATCGGTCTGCGTATGCACGACCATGCCTTCGCCGACCGGCGTAGTGCATGAAGCCGGCGTGCCGCCGCGCCCGTCGATCTCGACGAGGCAGACCCGGCAGGAGCCGAACGAGTCCAGCATGTCGGTGGCGCAGAGTTTCGGGATTTCGACGCCGGCTTCCATCGATGCGCGCATGATCGAGGTCCCCGCCGGCACTGTTATCGACTTGCCGTCGACCGTCAGCGTCACTTGCTGCTCGGCTTCAGAGGCAGGTGTGCCGTAGTCGATTTCCTGGACCAGCGATTTGATGTCGAATGCCGCGTTCATGGCTGTCCGCTCCTATTCCGCTGCTTCGGCGACCGGCGTCGGCCGAAAGTCGTCCGGGAAATGGTTGAGTGCACTCATCACTGGATATGGGGTGAAGCCGCCGAGAGCGCAAAGCGAGCCGAACTTCATTGTGTTGCAAAGGTCGGTGACCAGCGCGATCTGCTTTTCCGGTTCGACGTTCTGGGCGAGCCTGTCCAGCACCTCGACACCGCGAGTCGAGCCGATGCGGCACGGCGTGCACTTGCCGCAGCTCTCGATGGCGCAGAATTCCATGGCAAAGCGTGCCTGCTTCAGCATGTCGGCGCTGTCGTCGAAAACGACGATGCCGGCATGGCCGATCAGCCCGTCCTTGGCGGCAAACGCTTCGTAGTCGAACGGCGTGTCGAACAGCGCGCGCGGGAAGTAGGCGCCGAGCGGGCCACCCACCTGCACCGCTTTGACCGGGCGTCCCGTCGCCGTGCCGCCGCCGATATCGTCGACGATCTCGCCCAGCGTCATGCCGAACGCCGCCTCGTAGAGACCGGGATACTTGACGTTGCCGGCAATCTGGATCGGGATGGTGCCGCGTGAACGGCCCATGCCGAAATCCTTGTAGAAGGCAGCGCCCTTATCCATGATCACCGGCACCGAGGCCAGCGAGATGACGTTGTTGATCACCGTCGGCTTGCCGAACAGGCCCTTGTGCGCCGGCAGCGGCGGCTTGGCCCGCACCTGCCCGCGCTTGCCTTCGAGGCTGTCGAGCAGCGCGGTCTCCTCGCCGCAGACATAGGCGCCGGCGCCGACCCGCACTTCCATGTCGAATGAATTGGCCGAGCCGAGCACATTGACGCCGAGCACGCCGGCCTTGCGGGCGATCTCGACGGCCTTCTGCATCACCGCCACCGCATGCGGATATTCCGAGCGGATATAGATGAAGCCCTTGGTCGCGCCGGTGGCGATGCCGGCGATCGCCATGCCTTCGATCAGCACGAAGGGGTCGCCTTCCATGATCATGCGGTCGGCGAACGTGCCGGAATCGCCTTCATCGGCATTGCAGACGATGTATTTGCGGTCGGCCGACGTATCGAGCACAGTTTTCCATTTGATGCCGGTCGGGAAGCCGGCGCCGCCACGACCACGCAGCCCGGACTCGGTCACCTGCTTGACGACCTCGGCCGGCGTCATCGCCACTGCATTCTGCAGGCCCTTCAGCCCGCCATGCGCCTTGTAGTGATCGAGCGACAGCGGATCGGTGACGCCGCAGCGCGCAAAGGTCAGCCGCGTCTGTCTGGCCAAGAACGGGATTTTGTCCGGTGCGCCCAGCCAGCGCTTGTGGTGGCCGCCGGTGAGAAAGCCGCAGTCGAACAGGCTTTTGACGTCGGAGGGCTTCACCGGCCCATAGGCGACGCGGCCACTAGCTGTTGCCACTTCGACCATCGGCTCGAGGAAATAGGCGCCGCGCGAGCCGTTGCGCACGATCTTGGCATCGATGCCACGCTCGGCCAGTTCCGCCCGAATCGCCTTGGCGACCTTTTCCGCGCCGAGCGCCAGCGCGCCGGAATCGCCGGGAATATAGATACGCGGGATCATGAGCGCACCTCGGCAACGATCTCGTTGAGCTTTTCGTCGTCGAGCCGACCGATCACCTCCCCGTCCAGCATCGCCGACGGCGAGCAGGCGCAAAGGCCGAGGCAATAGACCGGCTCCAGCGTCACCGAACCGTCACGGGTTGTCTCGTGGAAGCCTATGCCCAGCAATGATTTGAGCTTGGCGGCGATCTCATCCGAGCCCATCGACTGGCAGGCTTCCGCCTGGCAGAGCTTCAGCACATGCCGGCCGGCGGGCTGGCTGCGGTAATCGTGATAGAAGGTGACGACGCCATGAACCTCGGCCCTGGAGATGTTCAGCGCCTCGGCGATGATCGGCAGTGCGTCCTGCGGCACATAACCGAACTCTTCCTGTATGCCGTGCAGGATCGGCAACAGCGGGCCTTCGAGGCCTTTCAGCTCGTGGATGATCGCCGCCGTGCGCGATGCGATCTCGGTACTTGCTAGCTGCATCGTCATGCAGCGCCCTCCCTGGTCGTGGCGGTCTTCCGCTAAGTGGTTAGGAAATCAGAGGAAACCCGCCAAATCAATAAAGCCGATCCGTTGCTCGATAGAAATTTTCTATCGTTCGCGTTCACCAGCATTGTCTAGACTAGCGGCGGCCGCGGAAATCGTCCGCCAGCGCCATTGCCTCGTCCAACAGCGCCGAGACCAGCGGCGTGTGCGGTTCGCGCCGCGCCGCCACCAGCCCGACCGTGTGGCTGGCATCCGGCTCGACGATCGGGATCGCCCGGATCGGCTCGGAAAAACCGAAGGTTTCCGCAAGGTTAAGCGGCATGATCGACGACCATTTGCCGGTGCGGATATGCGAAAACAGCACGATCATCGAGTTGGATTCCAATGTCGGCCGCACCTGCACGCCGGCTTCGGCCAGATGCTGGTCGATGATGCGGCGGTTCTGCATGTCCGGCGTCAGCAGGCAGAGCGGCAGCTGGCTGAGTTCCGCCCATGTCACTTTGTCGCGGTCGAAATAGGGGTTCCCGACCGCGGTGATCAGCTGATAGCGCTCGTCATAGAGCGGCACGCTGGTGACGCGTCCGAGCGGCTCGTTGTCGAGATAGGTGATGCCGGCGTCGATGTCGAAATTGCCGAGCAGCGATAGCACCTCGATCGAGGTGCGCGACAGCACCGAGAAGGTGACGCCGGGGTGCTTTGCCCGAAACGGCGTCGTCAGTCGCGCCACCATGGCCAGCGCCGTCGGGATCGCGGCGATGCGGATGCGCCCCGACAGGCCGTGGCGCGCCGCCCGCATCTCCTCGCGCATGGTCCTGCTATCGCCGACGATGCGGCGCGCCCACACCAACACCTGCTTGCCTTCCGGCGTCAGCCCCTGGAAGCGCGAGCCGCGCAGCACCAGCATCACGCCGAGCTGACCCTCCAGCTGCTTGATGCCGGCCGAAAGCGTCGGTTGGGTGACGCCGCACACCTCCGCCGCCCGGCCGAAATGTTCTTCCCTGGCAAGTGCTATGAAGAATTCCAGCTTGTCGATCATGCCGTCGGAGCCTGTCATGGACGCTGTGTCCGATCTTAGCGCGCAAGGTCGGGGAAATCGCCTTCGGCCGCAAGCCGCCTGTGTAAATCGTCCGCATCCACATCTTTCAGCCGGCTTACTGTTTCCCGCGATGGAATGCGGCGCTATGTGGATGAGACGGGGTCGTGGACTGGACACGACGGGAGTACCGAACATGCTGGGCTGGTTCCGCAAGCTGCTGCCGCGCGAAGATCGCTTCTTCGACCTGTTCGAGCGGCATTCCCGCACCGTGGTCGGTGGCGCCGAGGCACTGCAGCAGCTTTTGCAGGGCAACGACATCGAGCGCTGGTGCCAGACGATCATCGATCTCGAGAACGAAGCCGATCAGATCACCGCGGAAGTGCTGCTGGCCGTGCGCCGCTCCTTCATCACGCCCTTCGACCGCGGCGACATCAAGGACCTGATCCAGTCGATGGATGATGCCATCGATATGATGCACAAAACCGTCAAGACGGTAAGGCTGTTCGAGAAGAAGGAATTCGACCCGCTGATGCAGGAAATGGGAGGTGTCATCGTCGAGGCCGCCAAGTTGGTGGCCGAGGCGATCCCGCTGCTCGGCAAGGTCGGGGCGCATACGGTGCGCCTCAACGCCATCGCCGAGGAGGTCATGCGCGCCGAAGGCCGGGCCGACGACCTGCACGAGCAGGGCCTGAAGGACCTGTTCAAGCGGCACGGCCGCAGCGATCCGATGGCCTATCTGATCGGCAGCGAGATTTACGGCCAGCTGGAAAAGGTGGTCGATCGCTTCGAGGACGTCGCCAACGAAATCAGCGGCATCGTCATCGAGAACGTATAGTGTCAGAAGCCGCAATAGCCTTTCCCGTGCTGGTCGGCCTTGTCGTCGTCGCGCTGTTCTTCGATTTCCTCAACGGCCTGCACGATGCCGCCAACTCCATCGCCACCATCGTCTCCACCCGGGTGCTGCGGCCGCACTATGCGGTGTTCTGGGCGGCCTTCTTCAATTTCATCGCCTTCATGTTCTTCGGTCTCCACGTAGCGGAGACGCTCGGAACCGGCATCATCGACGCCAGCATCGTCACGCCGGCAGTGATCTTCGCAGCACTTGTCGGCGCCATCGTCTGGAATGTCGTCACCTGGCTCGTCGGAATCCCGTCCAGCAGCTCGCACGCTCTGATCGGCGGTTTGGTCGGCGCCGGGGTTGCCAAGGCAGGCACCGGTGCCATCGTCTGGGCCGGGTTGGGCAAGACGACGGCGGCCATCGTGCTATCGCCGGCGGCAGGCTTTCTGCTGGCGCTTGTCTTGATCCTCGCGGTCTCCTGGCTGTTCGTGCGGCAGACGCCGTTCGCCGTCGACAGCACCTTCCGCGTCATGCAGTTCTTTTCCGCCTCGCTCTATTCGCTCGGCCATGGCGGCAACGACGCGCAGAAGACTATGGGCATCATCGCCGTGCTGCTCTATTCGCAAGGCATGCTCGGCGCGAATTTTTACGTGCCGCTGTGGGTCGTCATCACCTGTCAGTCGGCGCTGGCGCTGGGCACGTTGCTCGGCGGCTGGCGCATCGTCCACACCATGGGCTCGAAGATCACCCGGCTGAACCCGATGCAGGGTTTCTGCGCCGAGACCGGCGGAGCGATCACCCTGTTCGCCGCCACCTGGCTCGGTATTCCTGTATCGACCACGCACACGATCACCGGCGCCATCATCGGCGTCGGCGCCGCCCGCCGCGTCTCCGCCGTTCGCTGGGGCATTGCCGGTAACATCGTGGTGGCATGGATCGTCACCCTGCCGGCAACCGCGGCGATCGCGGCTCTCACCTACTTCGCGGTCGGTCTGGCAAGGTGATGTGAGCATCATGGCGCCTGGAGCCGCCTCTGGCGCGGCGACTACCGGTCCACAAGATTCAGGATGTTGCCGTCCGGATCCCTGAACCATGCGACCTTCATGCCGTGACCGACATGGATGTCACCCTCAAGCGTCAGCCCGGGCATGTCGTAATGCTCGAAGGTCACGCCCTTCGATTTCAATGCCTCAACGATCTTGCCGAGTTCGTCGCCGACCGTCCATGTCACAGCCGTCGCCTTGTTGGTCCCAGCGAAGTTCGAACGGTAGACGTTGATGCTGGTGTCGCCGCTTTTATAGACGATCAGTTCGCCACCTTCATTGTGCACCTCTTTCAGGCCAAGGACCCCTTCGTAGAATGCCCTGGCCTTGGCCAGGTCCTTCACGGCGAGATTGGCCGTCGCGTTGCTGTTTGCGAGCATGATTCGTCTCCTTCCCTGGCTGTCATTCCATGCTCATGAAATAGGCTGCGCTGACGATTTGGCGACGGCTGCTCCCACTGGAAATGCCGTCATATGCTCGCTGCCTCCCCGATACGCCGCTGCAATTGGTGGTCCATCGCTTGGTTCTGTTCCGGAACTGCATTATCTGGAGCGGAAAAGTAGAGGAAAAACTCATGCCCGCCGCCAATGAAAACGTGACCAAGGAAATCGTTATCGAGCGCCTGAAGACGGTCAATGGGCCGGATTTCACCGGCAATATCGTCGACCTCGGCCTGGTTTCCGAGATTTTCATTGCCGATGCCAAGGTGTTCTTTTCGATAACCGTTCCCGCTGCCCGTGCCCAGGAGATGGAACCGCTGCGTGCGGCGGCCGAACGTGTCGTCAAGGCGATCCCCGGTGTTGCCGGCGCCGTGGTCGCGCTGACGGCGGAAAAGAAGGGCGGCGGCATGGAGGCGCCGGTTCCGCAAAGACCGGCTCAGAGGCCCGCTCCGCCGGCCGCACCTGCGCGTCCCACGCCGCAGGCGCCCGCCTCGCACAGCCAGGGCAAGCGCGGCGTACCCGGCATCGAAGCGATCATCGCCGTCGCTTCCGGCAAGGGCGGCGTCGGCAAGTCGACCACCGCCGTCAATATCGCCCTTGGGCTTGCCGCCAACGGGCTGCGGGTCGGGGTGCTCGATGCCGACATTTATGGCCCTTCCATGCCGCGTCTGCTCAACATTCGTGGCAGGCCGCAGACCGTCGACGGCAAGATCCTGAAGCCGATGCAGAATTATGGCCTCAAGGTCATGTCGATGGGCTTCCTCGTCGATGAGGAGACGCCGATGATCTGGCGCGGGCCGATGGTGATGTCGGCATTGACGCAGATGCTGCGCGAGGTCGAATGGGGACCGCTTGATGTGCTCGTCGTCGACATGCCGCCCGGCACCGGTGACGCCCAGCTGACCATGGCCCAACAGGTGCCGCTGGCCGGCGCCGTCATCGTCTCGACGCCACAGGACCTGGCCCTGATCGATGCGCGCAAAGGCCTCAACATGTTCAGAAAGGTCGACGTGCCGCTATTGGGTATCGTCGAAAACATGAGCTATTTTCTCGCCCCCGATACGGGAAAACGCTACGACATCTTCGGCCATGGCGGCGCCCGCCGCGAGGCCGAGCGTCTCGGCGTCACCTTCCTTGGCGAAGTGCCGCTCGAGATGGGCATCCGCGAAAGCTCCGATGCCGGCACGCCGGTGGTGGTCTCCAAGCCGGATGGCGCTGAGGCGAAAATCTATCGCGACATCGCCGCCAAGGTCTGGGACCGCGTCAATGAAGAGCGCGGCGCGGCCGAGGCTGCAGTGCCGAGCATCGTGTTCGAGTGATGCGGATGTCCCTCCCCAAGTGGGCCGCTTGAGGGGGAGGGTGGCCGGAAGGGTCAGGTAGGGTCCGCGGCGACGCGCTCCAACTCTCCGGGATAGCGGGCTGACAAACCACGATCCCGTCTGGCGCGGAGGCAGATGTATGTCTTTCGTACCAAAGAGCGGATTCGGATGGCGCGTGCCCCTTGCCTGCTCCCGCGCGTTGTCATATCGATTTGTCATACAAATACGGAGACCACGATGGCAGGCGCCCCCACCCACAAGAAGAAATTTCGCTCGCAGGAGTGGTTCGACAACCCCGACAATCCGGGCATGACGGCACTCTATCTGGAGCGCTACCTGAATTACGGGCTGACGCGGGCCGAACTGATGTCCGGCAAGCCGCTGATCGGCATCGCCCAGACCGGCTCGGACCTGTCGCCCTGCAACCGCCATCACATCGAACTGGCCAAGCGCGTGCGCGAAGGCATCGTCTCGATGGGTGGCATCCCTTTCGAGTTCCCTTGCCACCCGATCCAGGAGACCGGCAAGCGGCCGACTGCTGCACTTGACCGCAACCTTGCCTATCTCAGCCTGGTAGAGGTGCTCTACGGCTATCCGCTCGACGGCGTAGTGCTCACCATCGGCTGCGACAAGACGACGCCAGCCATGCTGATGGCCGCGGCCACCGTCAACATTCCGGCTATCGCGCTTTCGGTCGGCCCGATGCTCAACGGCTGGCACAAGGGCAAGCGCACCGGCTCCGGCACCATCGTCTGGGAATCGCGCCAGCGCCTGTCGGCCGGCGAGATTGGCTATGACGAGTTCATGGATATCGTTGCCTCCTCGGCGCCGTCGACCGGCTATTGCAACACGATGGGTACCGCCACCACGATGAATTCGCTGGCCGAGGCGCTCGGCATGCAATTGCCGGGCTCGGCCGCTATCCCCGCCCCCTATCGCGAGCGCGGCCAGATCGCCTACGAGACCGGAAAGCGCATCGTCGACATGGTGCATGAGGATCTGAAGCCGTCCGACATTATGACCCGTAAGGCCTTCGAGAACGCCATCGTCGTCAACTCGGCGATCGGCGGCTCGACCAACGCGCCGATCCACCTCAACGCCATCGCCCGCCATCTCGGCGTGCCGCTCGACAATGACGATTGGCAGAAGGTCGGCCTCAACATACCGCTCATCGTCAATCTGCAGCCGACGGGCGAATATCTCGGCGAGGACTATCACCATGCCGGCGGCGTGCCGGCCGTGGTCGCCGAACTGATGAAGGGCGGCCTGCTGCCCTATCCGGAAGCCATGACAGCTAATGGCAAGACCATCGGTGACAATTGCAGGGGCGCCGTCAACGAGAACCTCGACGTCATCCGCACGGTTGCCGAGCCGCTGAAAGCCAATGCCGGCTTCATCAATCTCAAGGGCAATCTGTTCGATTCGGCGATCATGAAGACCAGCGGCATCTCGCCCGAGTTCCGCGAGCGCTATCTGTCGAACCCGAAGGACCCCGAAGCCTTCGAGGGCAACGCCATGGTGTTCGACGGGCCCGAGGATTACCACGCCCGCATCGACGATCCGGCACAAGGCATCGACGAGCACACCATCCTGTTCATGCGCGGCGCCGGCCCGATCGGCTATCCGGGCGGCGCCGAAGTCGTCAACATGCAGCCGCCGGCCTATCTGATCAAAAAGGGCATCCACGCGCTGGCCTGTATCGGCGACGGCCGCCAGTCGGGCACGTCGGGTTCGCCCTCGATCCTCAACGCCTCGCCGGAAGCCGCCATCGGCGGCGGGCTGGCGCTGCTGAAGACCGGTGACCGCGTCCGCGTCGATCTGCGCAAGGGCACCGCCGATATCCTCGTCAGCGACGACGAGATCACGCGGCGGCGCACCGAACTGCAGAACAATGGCGGCTATCACTATCCCAAGCACCAGACGCCGTGGCAGGAGATCCAGCGCGGCATGGTCGACCAGTTTTCCGAAGGCATGGTGCTGAAGCCGGCGGTGAAATACCAGGATGTGGCTCATACAAGCGGGGTGCCGAGGGACAATCACTGACCAGGGTCCGTCGCATGAGCCAGCCGCCGGTGCAGGCAATTTGCCGAGGTCAGCGCCAGGAGGGGTAGGGGTGGGGTCACATCGCAGAGCGAAAGCCTCGGCTTTCCACCTGCGATAGCCTGCCGATAATGGGCAGAAATGCCCGGCACAGGGTTGGACGCGGTCATTTGTCAACAGCGATTGCTCCCGCGAGAACGGCAATGCTTGACAAGCGAGCGCGACAAATCCACGATCATCGCAAGGGGTTAATCGCGACGACCCCGTGAGGCGTCAGCCCAATGTTCGCGTCCAAGCTTCTCTTTCCAGGAGGTGGACGCCATGCCGTCGACAACAACCATCACCGTACCGCAACTATCCCGTCTGATTGGTCTGCCGGGTGCACCCGCGATCATCGATGTCCGCATCGACGATGACTACAACGCCGACCCGCGACTGCTGCCGGCGTCGGATCGGCGTGATTTCAGGACTGTCTCGAACTGGGCTGCCGACTTCGCCGGCTGGCAAGTGACAGTCGTCTGCCAACAGGGAAAAAAGCTCTCGCAAGGCGTGGCCGCATGGCTGCGCCACGAGGGCATTGCCGCCGAATCGCTCGACGGCGGGTTTGAAGACTGGCGCGATGCCAAGGGGCTTCTCGTTGACGCCCGCAAGATACCGCCCCGCGATGCCAAGGGCCGCACCGTTTGGGTGACGCGTACGCGCCCGAAGGTCGACCGCATCGCCTGCCCCTGGCTGATTCGGCGCTTCATCGATCCTCACGCGGTCTTTCTCTTCGTCGAGCCGGCCGAAGTGTCGGCCGTCGCCGATCGCTTTCAGGCCGTGCCTTTCGACATTGAGAACGTGTTCTGGAGCCATCGCGGCGAACGCTGCACCTTCGACACCATGATCGAGGAGTTCGGGCTTAAATCCGAAGCACTCGATCGCTTGGCCACGATCATACGCGCCGCCGATACTGCGAGCCTCGATCTTGTTCCACAGGCGGCCGGGTTCCTGGCCGCCTCGCTTGGCCTGTCACGGATGTTTCGCAACGATCTGGAGCAGCTCGAGGCCGGCATGCTGCTCTATGATATGTTCTTCCGCTGGTGCCGCGATGCCACCGAGGAGACGCATAACTGGCCGGCCGCCGGCGCAGTCAGCGCGGGCAAACCATCGTGAGCGCCGTCCTATCAAAAAAGCCGGCGGAGATTCAGGAGCCCGCTGTGCCGAGCTTCCGGCAGGCCGTGAAGGTCTGGGCGAAAATCGGCGTGCTCAGCTTTGGCGGCCCGGCCGGGCAGATCGCGCTCATGCACAAGGAACTGGTCGAGGAACGGCGCTGGATCGGCGAACAGCGCTTCCTGCATGCGTTGAACTACTGCATGTTGCTGCCTGGCCCCGAGGCCCAGCAGCTCGCCATCTATATCGGCTGGTTGCTGCACAAAACGGCCGGCGGCCTTGTTGCCGGCATTCTCTTCGTCGTGCCGGGCGCGCTTGTCATGCTCGTCCTGAGCAGCCTCTATGCGCTCTATGGCGATGTACCACTCGTCGCGGCGCTGTTTTTCGGGGTCAAGGCGACCGTGCTCGCCATTGTCATCGAGGCGGTGATCCGGATCGGCAGACGCGCGCTGAAAAACCCGATCATGGTGTCGATCGCACTCGCTGCCTTCATCGCCATCTACGCGTTGAACGTGCCGTTTCCGCTGATCGTGCTGCTTGCCGGGCTGGCAGGCTGGATCGGCAACCGTAGTGCGCCGGCATTTTTTTCCGGCGCCTCGCATGGCAAGGGCGATGTTCCCGACATAAAGGGCGTGGTCGATCTGATGTTCGAGCGCGGCGAACTGACCCACATCAGGCCGACACGATGGCACGCGCCGCGCACTTTGGCGATCTGGCTGCCGATCTGGCTGGGGCCTGTTCTGCTGGTCTGGGCTTTCACTGGCCCTGCCAGCGTTTGGACGCAAATCGGTGGCTTCTTCAGTGTCATGGCGGTCGTCACCTTCGGCGGCGCCTACGCAGCCCTTGCCTATGTCGCGCAGGCAGCGGTCGAGTACTTCGGCTGGCTGGCACCCGGTGAAATGGTCGACGGCCTTGGACTTGCCGAAACCACGCCGGGTCCGCTCATCCTGGTCTTGCAGTTCGTCGGCTTCGTTGCCGCGTTCCGCCAGCCGGGCTTGCTGGCGCCGCTGCTTGCCGGACTGTTTGGCGGGCTGTTCACGCTGTGGGCGACGTTTACCCCATGTTTCCTATGGATATTCCTTGGCGCGCCTTACATCGAAGCGCTGCGCGGCAACAAGGCGCTGTCGGCGGCGCTCGGTGCGATCACCGCCGCCGTCGTCGGCGTCATCATGAATCTCGCTCTATGGTTCGGCTTGCACGTCATCTTCGGCGAAGTGCGCAATGTCGGGCTTGGAATGGACGTGCCGGTGCTTTCATCGATAGACTGGCGCGCGGCGCTGCTTTCCTGTGCCTCGATGATCGCCATTCTGAAGCTGAAGATCGGTATGCTGCCGACGCTTGCCGGATCGGCGCTGGCCGGTGTCTTGTTGCTGGCGGTAAGTAGCTGATGCCTGCAAGGACTTGAAGCGCATCGCCTGAATCTACTTAAACGCGACGCTTTGAATGCCGCTGCGTTTGTATTCCGCTTGTGAACCACCTAACTGGTTGGGAACGGTTGGACCATTATGGCGCAACGGCGTTCTTCCCTCGGCTTCCTTGGAATGTTCGGTCGCTCGGGCGACTTGAGGCAGCTCGACGATGCATTGCGCGGCGCCGATCTGCATCCCGCCCTTGTGCCGGAGGGGGTAAAACTCACGATCGTCAATCTGATGAAGGATCACTGGCCCGACGAGCCGCCGCCGGGCATCTATGCGTCGGTGGCACAATTGTGCAGCTATTGCATCGCGGGTCCCGAAACCTTCGAGCAAGCCAATGGCCATCAACGGACGCTGGAAGCCGAGCGCCGCATCGAGGCGGCACTTGAGGCCGGCGACAGCTTCGACGCACAGATCGTGCTGATGACGCTGCATGCCAAGCTGATCAACGCCGAAGTCGTCGACCGATACGGGCTCAGCGCGGAATGACGCGATAGGCAAGATCTGCCGGATCCCCCCGCGGCAGCCGAGTCGATCAAGCCCGGCTGATCTCCTCAAGATACCAGCCGATGTAGCGCAGTTCGTTGTATTCCATCGGCGCGATCGGCCCCGGCACGAAATAGTGCGAGCGCACGCCACGCGCTGTGTGCTCGATGATCTTCTTGTCCTCTTGGGTGGTGACCTTCCACAGCCAGGTCAGCTTCTCCAGATCGTAGTCCTGGCCCTCGACCGCGTCGCCGCGCACCAGCCAGATCAGCTCCATCTCGCAGGTGCCCGCCGTTTTCGGGATGAAGCGGTAGATCATGCCGTGATCGGGATAGCAGACGAGGAAGGTCGTGCCGCCGAGATGGATGGAGGTGACGCCACCGTCATAGTCGGTGAATCGGCCCATCAGCGGGGCCACCGGCGAGCCATCCTGGCTGCCGCTCGAAACGCCATCATAGAGTGCATAGCGGAAGGTATGGATTGCTTCCTGACCGGCCGCCGAGTTCTGCCAGCGGTTGGCGCTGCCGATCTCGATGCCGAGCGCGCAGGTGCGCTGCTCCATCGCCGCGTTGAGCTGCTCGATCATCTCGGCCGGCTTTTCCAGCGCATGCGTCTGCGAATATTCCGGATGCGCCGGCCCGCAATGGTAGCATTCGACATAGTTCTCGACGGCGAGCTTCCAGTTGGCGTCGAGCGGATAGGACTGGCGATACGCCACCTTGGCGTCGCCCCAGCCATACTGGCCGCAGCTTGTGCGCAGAGACTGTTCGATTGGATCGAAATCGAGCGGCGTCTCCGCGAAGGAAATGAAAACCAGCCCGGAGGCAACGCGGACATGAAGCTTCTTCAGCCCGTGCGCCGTGCGGTCGAAATCCTTCGGCATCAGGCGGGCAGCGCGCAACGACCCGTCATTGGAATAGGTCCAGGCGTGGTAGGGACACACGAACATCTTCGCGTTGCCCTTCTCCTTGGTGCAGACCTCGGCGCCGCGGTGGCGGCAGACATTGAGCATGGCATGCACGGTGCCATCCATGCCGCGCGTCAGGATGACCGCCTCGTCGCCCAATTTGAACAGCTCGAAATCGCCGGGGTTCGGGATAACGCTGGCATGGGCCAGGCAATGCCAGTGGCGGCGAAAGACACGTTCCATGTCACGCTCGAAGATCGCCGGGTCATGATAGAAGGCACGCACCAGGCCGTGGCCGGGCCGGTGAGACGCCACCAGCCGATCGATCGCGTCGCCGTCGGTGTGGGCTTGCAGGATAGGATGCGCACTCATTTGTCGTTCTGCCCGATGGTTGGTCCTGGGGCAATTCCAGGAAAACTGTGAAGCGGTTTTCCGTCCGGAATTGGCTCTGGGTGGTGGCTGTATGGCTGCACGAACTCGTCTCCGGTCAGCCGCCCATATGCGTACGCGGCAGGTGGATCAGGCTGCCGAAGCGGGCACGCAATCTGTCGTCGACCTGTTTTGGCACGTGGCGCGGAAATCGTTCGGCAAGAATGCGTTTCTTCTCGGTGATCGCACGCAGCAATATATCAGGTCGGCCTTTTTCGTTCCATTCCTTCGGTGAGGAACGATCGGCGAAGGCGGGATAGAAATGCTCGGTCTGCATCAGCTTGAGCGTTTGTTCGTTGTCGAGATAGTGGCCTGGGCCTTTGAGGCAGACCTCGGCGATGTTGTCGATCGACAAGGCCTCGTCAGTCACGTCGATGCCACGTGCGCAGCCCAGGCAATGACCGAGCATGTCGTTGTCGATGACCAGGCTCTCCAGGCAGAAGCCGAGCAGCGAGGCATGCATGCCGGCCGCCTCGTAGACGAGGTTGAGGCCGGAGAGGCCGGCCATCACATTGGTGATGCCCTTTTCGTAGCCGGATTGAATGTCGGGCAGTTTCGAATCCGTCATGCCAGCGGCCGAGCCGCCGGGCAGATCGTAGAATTGCGCCATCTGGGCGCAGGCCGCGGTTGCCACCGACTGCTCGGCCGACCCGCCGGCCATGGCGCCGGTACGCAGGTCCGACATGAACGGCCAGGCGCCGAAGATCGCCGGATGGCCCGGCTTGAGCGCATTGACATAGACCAGGCCGGCCAATACTTCGGCCACCGCTTGCACGACGGCGCCGGCCATCGCCGCGGGTGCTGTGGTGCCGGACTGGCCAGTCGAGAGCAGCAGGATCGGGATGCCGCCTTCAACGCAAGCCTCGAGCACGCCGCAGGCATCCTCCGCGAACTTCATCGGCGGCACGACGAATGAGTTAGAGTTAGAAACGAATGGCCGGGCGCGGAAATTCTCCTCGCCGCCGGCGATGGCGTACAGCATTTCAAGCGCCGGCTTCACGTTCTCACGCACGGTGAAGGATGTTCCGACGTGCTTCGATGTCCCCATCACACAGGCATAGAGCGTGTTGAAATCCATCTCGAGCGGATCGGCGATGTCGCGCGCCACCATCGGCCGCTGGAAGAAATGGATGTTGTCCAGCCCATCGACGATGCGGGCAGCATCATAAATGTCCTGCAGCTTGGATTCGCGGTACTCGCGCTTCTCCAGATCCACCAGGTGCACGGCGATACCTGCCGTGCCGTAGTGCACGCGCTTGCCCTGGACCACCATGTCGTGCCTGGCGTCCTGGCCATGAAGTGTGAAATGTCGTGCCGCCCGCTTGATGGTGTCGAGCACTAGCGCGCGCGGAAAGCGCACACGGTCGTCGTCGCCATGGACCGCCCCCGCCTTGGTCAGCACCTTTATGCAGGAAGGGATGGCATTGGCGAAACCCACCGTCTCCAGGAGCGTCAGCACGCCCTCGTGGATGCGCTCGCAGTCATCCCCGCGCAGCGGCCCGTAGCTGCCGCCCTCGATGGCCTGGTGTCGTGGTCCGGTGTCCTCCATCAGAGGAGCTGATCGCATGGCATGTCCTGTTTCGCGAAGACCGGAGCGCTGTGGACGACGGTTCGCCGGCGTGTCCTGCTGTTCGACAGCCACTGGCATGGAAGCACTCCACCTTCATCGGCAGGAACTCGCGGCGGTTGGTCCACCATCGGCCTGCTTCGTCCCTCTACACAGCGACTATGCCGCCGGCATTGGCACAGCCTATGTGCCAGCCGGTCCCGTCGAATATGCCAAGGAGCTAAAGAACCGGAGCCGCACCACATGCGCCAGGCTCCGGTCGGGGAAGGGAGATCAGGCCGCTGCCGGCCTGCGTCCAGCTGCCGTCGCCAGTTCGCGGATGCCGGGTTCGATGTGCTGCAACGCGATCGAGGAAATGCCCAAGCGCATGAAACGCGATGGCTTTTCGGTGCGGTCGAAGAAGCGGTCGCCAGGCTCGATGATGACGCTGCGCGAGGCCGCGGCCTCCGCCAGCCCGCGCGAATCGGTGCCGCGCGGCCCCTCGAGCCAGAGCGACGTGCCGCCGGCCGAATCGGTCGAGCGCCACTCCGGCAGGAAGGCGGAAATCGCATGGACCAGACGCTTGCGCCTCTCGTCGAAGGCGCTCGACAGCCGCCGCACCAGCGCCTCGTGATGGCCGAGCGACAGGAAGAGCGCCACGGCGCGCTGGTTGTTCGCCGGCGGATGGCGCAGCATGAAGCGGCGTAGCGCCCGAAGCTCGGAGATCAGCCCGGCCGAGGCGACGATGTAGCCGAGCCTGAGGCCGGGAGCCAGAGTCTTCGACATCGAGCCGACATAGACGACGCGGCCGGAGCGATCGAGGCTCTTCAGCGCCTGCTGCGGCGCCTCGTCCAGGAGCTGGCTGTCATATCCGTCCTCGATGATGATCTGGTTGTGCCGGTTGGCGCGCGCCAAAAGCTCCTGCCGCCGCTCCGCCGACAGCGGCACCATGGTCGGGCAATGGTGGCTGGGCGTGACGAAGACGAAGCCGGAATCATTGGGAATGGCCGAGGTTACGATGCCGGAGTGGTCGACCGGAACCGGCTGGATCTCGGCGCCGGCCAGCCGGAAGATCGAACGTGCATCGGGATAGCCCGGGTCCTCCATCGCCACCTTGGAGCCCTTGGTCATCAACAGCGTCGCCAGCATATAAAGCGCGTTCTGCGCGCCCAACGTCACGATGATCTCGTCCGGATTGGCGAAGATGCCGCGTCGCGGCAGCAGCCGTGCCTGGATCTGCTCGATCAGGAGCGGATCGTCGCGGTCGACCATGTCGGATGCCCAGTTGCGGATTTCGAGCACCGCCAACGCCATGCGGTTGCACTCGCGCCATTCGGCGGTCGGGAACAGCGCCGGGTCGAATTGGCCATAGACGAAGGGGTATGACGACTTGATCCAGTTGTCGTGCTTGGCCGGCGGCGGCATGTCGCTCGCCGCGATCTGCCGACGCGCCTTCCAGTCGATCTCGTTGGCCTGGTCGGGCGCCTTCTGATGCGGCTTGGCCGGCGTCGCCAGCACTTCGGGATTGACGAAATGGCCGCGGCGCTCGCGCGCCACCAGGAAGCCCTGGTCGACCAGCTGCTGGAAGGCCAGCACCACGGTGCCGCGCGCCACGCCGAGTTTTTCGGCAAGAATCCGGCAGGACGGAAGCGGCATGGAAGCCGCGATCTGCCGGTCGAGGATGGCGGCGACGATCGCCTGGCGGATCTGCGCCTGCAGGGTCTGACCGGATTCCGCCGAAATCCGGAACAGGCCGGACCATATGGCCGTGTCGTTTCGTTGTGGCATGGGAGATGTTCCTCGATGGCCAGCTTTTTTCACATGGCTGGACCAGTCGAATGTACCGGTGGCACAAGGTGTTGCGCCAATCAATTTTTCTGATCGCTGGGATTTATGCCAGTGATCCTTTGAGCCGGCCACGCTGCGCTGCGGCATCGCTGCGCATTGAAACAGATGGAATTCGACCCGATAGTTTGCCGCGACGACACGCGCCGGAAACATCCGGCCTGATAAGATGCATCTCAAGAGACCGGAGCGAAGCAGTGGATCAATCGTCCTTTCAAAAGCAGCTCGACGCATTGCGCGATCACCGTGCGGCCAAATCGGGCTCGATGCGCGAGGCTTTCGCTGCCGATCCGCAGCGCTTCGAGAAATTCTCCGCCAGTGACGGCGACCTGCTGCTCGACTGGTCGAAATGCGCGGTCGATGCGCGGACTATGGAGTTGCTGGAGAAACTGGCTGAGGCCGCTGACCTCGAAGGCCGGCGCGACGCGATGTTTGCCGGCAAGAAGATCAACGTCACTGAAGGCCGCGCCGTGCTGCACACGGCGCTGCGCAACCTGACCGGCAAGGGCATCGTGCTCGACGGCCAGGACGTGAAGGCGGAAGTCCTTGCCGTACTCGACGCGATGGGTGCCTTCGCCGACGCGGTGCGTTCCGGCAAGGCGGCCGGCGCGACCGGCAAGAAGATCACCGACATCGTCAACATCGGCATCGGCGGCTCCGATCTCGGCCCGGCCATGGCGACGCTGGCGCTGGCGCCCTATCATGACGGGCCGCGCGCGCATTACGTATCCAATATCGACGGTGCCCATATCCACGACACGCTGAAGGGTCTTTCCGCCGAAACCACCCTGTTCATCATCGCCTCCAAGACCTTCACCACGGTCGAGACGATGACCAATGCCGAAACCGCGCGCAGATGGGTCGAGAAGGCGCTCGGCAAGGAAGCGGTCGGCAAGCATTTCGCCGCCGTCTCGACGGCGCTCGACCTGGTCGCCAAATTCGGCATCGCGCCCGATCGCGTCTTCGGCTTCTGGGACTGGGTCGGCGGGCGCTATTCCGTCTGGGGTGCGATCGGTCTGCCGGTGATGATCGCCATCGGCCCGAAGGATTTTCGCGCCTTTCTCGACGGCGCC
This sequence comes from Mesorhizobium sp. M1182, assembly GCF_040318335.1. Classification (NCBI taxonomy): domain Bacteria; kingdom Pseudomonadati; phylum Pseudomonadota; class Alphaproteobacteria; order Hyphomicrobiales; family Phyllobacteriaceae; genus Mesorhizobium; species Mesorhizobium sp. M1182. The sequence goes on along the minus strand of NZ_JAMYMD010000026.1, from coordinate 64,307 downwards.
CATGAGATGGACGAGCATTTCCGCACCGCCCCGCTGGCGAAGAACCTGCCGGCGCTGATGGGGCTGATTGGCTGGTGGCACCGCGTGATCTGCAAATACCCCGCTCGCGCCGTCATCCCCTACGATCAGCGTCTGTCCAGGCTGCCGGCCTATCTGCAGCAGCTCGACATGGAATCGAACGGCAAGAGCGTCACCCTGGACGGCGGCGCTGTAACGACGCCGACCGGCCCGCTGGTCTGGGGCGAGCCCGGCACCAATGGCCAGCATGCCTTCTTCCAACTTCTGCATCAGGGCACCGATTTCATTCCGGTCGAATTCCTCGCCGCTGCCGTCGGCCACGAGCCGGAACTGAAGCATCACCACGACCTTCTGCTTGCCAATTGCCTGGCGCAGTCGGAAGCCTTCATGAAGGGCCGCACGCTTGAGGAAGCCCGAGCGCAGATGCTGGCGAAAGGCATGAAGCCGGCCGATGTCGACAGGATTGCTCCGCACCGCGTCTTCTCCGGCGACCGCCCCTCAGTGACGATCCTCTACAGGAAACTCGACCCCCACACGTTCGGACGGCTGATTGCGCTTTACGAACACCGCGTCTTCGTCGAAGGCACGCTGTTCAACATCAACTCCTTCGACCAGTGGGGCGTCGAGCTCGGCAAGGAACTGGCGACCGGGCTGCTGCCCGTCGTTGAAGGCAAGGAGAACGCCGCAAAGCGGGATGCCTCGACTGCTGGACTGGTGGAATACATCCACCGCTTGCGCGGCCCGGAGTGAAAAGCTTGGCGGACATCAAGGGAATATTGTTCGACAAGGACGGCACGCTCGTAGATTTCAACGCGACATGGCTGGGCATCGCCGACTTCATGGCGATGGATGCGGCCGAAGGCGATCGCTGGAAAGCAGACAGGCTGCTTGCGGCGGCGGGCTTCGACTTCGCCACCAAGCGCTTCAAGCCGGATTCGATTTTTGCCTCCGGCACCAACATGGACGTCGTCGAGCTGTGGTTTCCACGGCTGTCCGACGAGGACCAGATGCTTGCCGTCGCCCGCTTCAACGCCATCACCTCGGCGCAAGGATCGGCAATGGCGGTGGCGCTGCCGGGCGTGGTCGAGACGCTTGGCCTGCTTCACAGAAAATCCTACCGGCTTGGTGTCGCCACCAACGACTCGACCAGCGGCGCGGAAAAGACCCTGGTCACGCTGGGCGTCGCGCAGCTTTTCGACGCCGCCTATGGTTACGACGCGGTGGCCAATCCAAAACCGGCGCCGGATACGATCCTTGCCTTCTCTGATCTGACGGGGCTCAGGCCCTCGGCAATCGCCATGGTCGGCGACAACCGTCACGATCTTGAAATGGCGCGGGCGGGCGGCTGCGGTCTGGCGGTCGGCGTGCTGTCCGGCACCGGCACACGTGAATCGCTGTCCCAGATAGCCGACGTCATTCTGGATTCGGTGGCCGACCTGCCTGATTTTCTTTCGGCGCGGGTCAGCGAGACAGTCTAGACTCGCAGCTAGCTGGTCCGAACGAGAACACGCCGCTCGGTTTCATCGCCGCATTCCTGCCTTCGCCGACATCCGGCACCTCGTATTCGGCCAGCAGGCGAAGCCGCGAGCGGGGCAGATAGGCGCGGCCCGGATCGCCGATCAGCACGGCGATGCCGGCTGCAAGGCAGCGGTCGAGGAAGGGGACGACCCGGCCGGCGAGATCATGGGCGTAGAACAGGTCGCCGACCACCACGACATCCACCGGTGGCGGCGGACCGCTGGTGATGTCTTCGCCAATGATCATGATAGCGACGCCGTTCGCAGTCGCGTTGAGGCCGAGCGCAACCACACCGTTGCGATCGATCTCGGCCGCGACGACCGCGCTTGCCCCGGCTTTTGCCGCTGCAATGCCGACGAGACCCGAACCGGCGCCGAGGTCGAGCACGCGACGGCCGGCCACGGTCTCCGGCCGGTCGAATATGTAGCGGGCGAGCACCGCGCCGCCGGCCCAGACATAGGCCCAGTACGGTGGCTCCGGTTCAGGTCCGTCTTCTTCGGTCGCATGTTGGTTCCATTCGAGAAGCCGCCTGAGCCCGCTTCCCGGATGGGCGGTGTAAAGCCGAATTTCGGGAAGCGTGGGCACGGGGGCGATCCGCATGTTCGCCCGGATGAACTGTGCCGGGTCCGGGCGCGAACCTATGCTCACGGCGTTGGCGCCGGCGATGCAATCGCTCAAGCTGCGCCTAGCCCCGCAACGCCCGGCGCAGGATCTTGCCGACCGGTGTCTTCGGCAGCTCGGTGCGGAACTCAATATACCTGGGACGCTTGTAGCCGGTCAGGTTCTCACGGCAATAAGCCGTCAGCATGTCGGCGGTCAGTGCCGGGTCCTTCTTGACGACGAACAGCTTCGGCACTTCACCCGAATGCTCGTCCGGCACGCCGATCGCGGCAACTTCGAGTACGCCTGGATGCTGCGCCACCACTTCCTCGAGTTCGTTCGGATAGACGTTGAAGCCGGAAACCAGGATCATGTCCTTCTTGCGGTCGACGATCTTGGTGTAGCCAAGCTCGTCCATGAAGCCCATGTCGCCCGATTTGAAGAAGCCGTCCTCGGTCATCACCTTGGCGGTCTCGTCCGGCCGGTTCCAGTAGCCGGCCATCACCTGCGGTCCGCGGATGCAGATTTCGCCGACTTCGCCGAGCGGCAAATTGTTGCCGTCGTCGTCGCGGATCGCGATCTCGGTCGAGGGCAGCGGCAGGCCGATCGTGCCGGTGTAAACGCCGTCGCTGAATTTGTTGATCGTTGCTCCCGGCGAGGTCTCGGTGAGCCCGTAGGCCTCGCTGATCGGGCAGCCGGTCAGCACCTTCCAGCGTTCGGCGATGGCCCTCTGCACCGGCATGCCGCCACCCAGCGTCAGGATCAGCGGCTTGAAATCGAGCTTGCGAAAATCCTCATTATTGAGCAGCGCATTGAACAGCGTGTTGAGGCCCGGAAAGATGTGGATCGGGTATTTCTGCAGCTCCTTGACGAAGCCGGGAATGTCGCGCGGATTGGGGATGAGGACATTCTGCGCGCCTTGCTGCATGCCTACCAGCACGTTCGCCGTCAGCGCAAAAATGTGATAGAGCGGCAGCGCGCAGAGGAAGTTCAGATGCGCCGGCTTCGGCTTGACGGTAAAAGCGTCTTCGGCCCACAGCGCGTTCTGCGCGACGTTCGCCAAAATGTTGCTGTGCAAAAGCATCGCGCCCTTGGAGATGCCGGTCGTGCCGCCCGTGTATTGCAGGAAGGCGATGTCGTCGGCCGCGACCTTTGCGGGCCTGAAGGCCATGCCGGTGCCGGCCTTCAGCGCGGCGTTGAACTTGACATGGCCGGGCAGCGACCATGCCGGCACCATCTTCTTGACGCGGCGTACAACGAAGTTGACGATCGTTCCCTTGAGCCCGCCGAGCATGTCGCCCATCGAGGCGACCACGACATGCTTGACCGCGGTCCTGGCGATCACCGCCTGCAGGGTGCAGGCAAAATTTTCGAGGATGACAATGGCTTGAGCGCCGGAATCCTTGAGCTGGTGCTCCAGCTCGCGCGGCGTGTAGAGCGGATTGATGTTGACCACGACATAGCCGGCGCGAAGCACTGCCATCATCGCCACCGGATATTGCAGCACATTCGGCATCATCAGGGCGACGCGCGCGCCCTTCTGCAGCCCCGTTGATTGCAGATAGGCGCCGAAGGCGGCCGACTGTCGCTCGAGGTCGGCATAGGTGATCGATTTGCCCATGCAGACGAAGGCCGGCCGATTCGCAAACTGCTTGCACACGGCAACGAGAAAGTCGCCGATCGAGCTGGAGGGCAGGTCGCCAATCTCGGCCGGCACGATTTTTGGGTAACTCTGGAGCCACGGTTTTTCGGGCAGGCCAGCGGCCAGTGCGGTGATCGCCTTCGGTAATCTCTTGGCCGGACCTGCCGGCGGTCGTGGCGCTGTCGGCACTGCCTTCGCCGCCGGCTTGGCGGCAGATTTTGCAGCAGGCGCAGTCTTGCCGGTTGCCGCTTTAGCAGCCGTTCCAGCCGTGGTCTTCGCCGCCGGCTTCGCGCTTGCCTTCGCGGTAGCCGTCGGCTTGGCGGCGGCCGCTTTTGGCTTGACCGCTTTCGATGTTGCCTCGGCCTTTGCTTTCGCCGCGTTGGTTGTCTTTGCCGGTTTTTTTGCCACCTGTCGCTCCCTCAATCGTTCTTATTGTTTCGGCATGCTTGCGCGCCACCACCGCCCTGATCAACAAAGATATCCCACCGCTTGCCGCAATATCCGGAACCTGGGAAAATCCGGCACGCTGCCCATTTATCTATGTATTGCCACAAGCGACGGCCGTGCAAGCCTCGCCACCTGGAGTGCGGTAAGACTTGCCGTCAAACCTCTCGGCCGCGACCGGTTTTCGGATGCGCATCTCTTGAACCGAACGGCTCGATTCCCACAATTGGCGGCATCGCCGATCAACAAAAAATTGAAGTCGCTAATAATGTCGTGATCTGCGGATTCGGCTCGTTTTTTCCACAATTTGCCGCGTGCCGGAATTTTTTTCTGCTTCCCGTGGGTTAGGCAAACAAGCAGTTCCAAAGCTAGAAAAACGGTGCTTATATGCGGCCTTCGCGAGCCTGATAGAGGGGCTTGGAAGAACATCAGGGAGTGCTCAATGAAAAAGAAACTGACTTTTGCAGCCGCGTTGCTGGCTGCAAGCGTCCTCGGCGGCATGGCCAATGCAAAACAACTGGTCTATTGCTCGGAGGCTTCGCCGGCCGGCTTCGACCCGTCGCCATGGAGCGGCGGCAACGACTTCGACGCCTCGTCGCGCACCATCTATTCGCGCCTGGTCGAGTTCGAGCATGGCAAGACCACCATCTCGCCCGGCCTGGCCGAGAGCTGGACGGTTTCCGACGACGGTCTCGAATACACCTTCAAGCTTCGCCCGGGTGTGAAATTCCAGACGACCGATTATTTCACGCCGACGCGCGACCTCAACGCCGACGACGTGATCTTTTCCTTCGAACGCCAGTGGAAGAAAGAAAGCCCGTGGTACAGCTATCTGGAAGGCACCGGCTGGGAATATTTCACCGGCATGGGCTTCCCCGATCTCCTGAAGGAAATCGTCAAGGTCGACGACCTGACGGTGAAATTCGTGCTGAACAAGCCTGAAGTCGCGTTCCTGCCGGACCTCGGCATGGATTTCGCCTCGATCGTCTCCAAGGAATATGCCGACCAACTCGACAAGGCCGGCACCAGGCAGCAGTTCACCCAGAAGCCGGTCGGCACTGGTCCGTTCCAGTTCGTCGACTATCAGGTCGATGCGGTCGTGCGCTATGCAGCATGGGACGGCTACTATGGCGGGCGACAGAAGATCGACGATCTGATCTTCGCCATCACGCCCGATCCGGCCGTACGCGCGCAGAAGCTGAAGGCGGGCGAGTGCGATATCATGTCATACCCGGCGCCGGCCGACATTGCCGGACTGCAGGCTGACGCGAACCTCAAGGTCGACGAGCAGGAAGGCCTGAACATCGGCTACATGGCTTACAACACGACGCAGCCGCCCTTCGACAAGGTCGAGGTCCGCAAGGCCCTCAACATGGCGGTAAACAAGAAGGCGATCATCGACGCGGTCTATCAGGGCGCCGGTGCGCCGGCCATCAACCCGATCCCGCCGACCATGTGGTCCTATAACAAGGACATCAAGGACGATCCCTATGATCCGGAGGCGGCCAAGAAGATGCTGGCCGATGCAGGCGTCAAGGATCTGTCGATGAAGATCTGGGCTATGCCGGTCAGCCGCCCCTACAACCCGAACGCCCAGCGCGTCGCCGAGTTGATCCAGGCCGACTATGCCGCCGTCGGGGTCAAGGCGGAGATCGTCAGTTACGAATGGACCGAGTATCGCCAGCGCGGCAAGGCTAAGGATCGCGACGGCGCCTTCCAACTGGGCTGGACCGGTGACAATGGCGATCCGGACAACTTCTTTTTCCTGCTCGGTTGCGATGCCATCGGCCAGTCCAATTATGCGATCTGGTGCAACCAGGAATTCGAAGCCCTGCTGAAAAAAGGCAAGGCGACGACGGACGTCGCCGAGCGCACCAAGATCTACGAGGAAGCTCAGGTGGTGTTCAAGCGTGAGGCTCCGTGGCTGACCATCGCCCACTCCAAGGTCTTCATGCCGATGAACAAGAAGGTGTCGGGCTTCGTTATGGACCCGCTCGGCATTCATCGGTTTGACGGCGTCGACGTCACCGAATAAGTCCTGAGAAATTGAACGGCGGCGCTGGACTTCCCGCGCCGCCGTTCTATGAAGCAAGATGCTCCGTTATCTCCTCCACAAGCTCGCTTTGATCATCCCGACCGTGTTCGGCATATCGCTGGCGGCGTTTGCTTTCGTCCGGCTTCTGCCCGGCGATCCTATCCTGGCCCTGGCGGGCGAGCGCGGCGTCAGCCCCGAGCGCTACGCCCAGCTCATCGAGCAGTTTGGCTACAACCGGCCCTATGTCATCCAATACCTGGAATATATCGGCAGGGTCCTGACCGGCGATTTCGGCATATCCATTGCCACCAAGCGGCCAGTGCTCGGCGAATTCCAGGCGCTGTTTCCAGCCACGCTGGAACTGGCGACAGTGGCGTTGATCATCGCCGTCCTGCTCGGTATTCCTGCCGGTATCTTCGCCGCGGTCAAGCGCGGCTCGTGGTTCGACCAGGCTACGATGGGTGTCGCGCTGACCGGCTATTCGATGCCGATCTTCTGGTGGGGGTTGCTGCTCATTATCTTCTTCTCCGGCTATCTCGGCTGGACGCCGGTTTCCGGCCGCATCGGCCTGCAGTATTTCTTCAGGCCGACGACCGGGTTCATGCTCATCGACAGCCTGATCTCCGGCAGGAGCGGCGCTTTCAAATCTGCCGTCAGCCATTTGATCCTGCCGTCGATCGTGCTGGCGACGATCCCGCTTGCCGTCATAGCGCGCCAGACGCGCTCGGCGATGCTCGAGGTGCTGGGCGAGGACTATGTCCGCACCGCGCGCGCCAAGGGCCTGGCGCCTCGCCGCGTCATCGGTCTGCACGCTTTTCGCAACGCGCTGATCCCGGTAGTCACCACCATTGGACTGCAGGTCGGCACCTTGATGGCGGGCGCCATTCTGACCGAGACCATTTTTTCCTGGCCGGGCATCGGCAAATGGATGATCGATGCCATCGGCAAGCGCGACTATGTCGTCGTCCAGAGCGGATTGCTGATCATCGCGCTGATCGTCATGGCGGTGAACCTGATCGTCGACGTGCTCTACGCCGTCATCAATCCGCGCATCCGGGTGCAGTGAGATGACCGACGAATCCGCCGCCGAAGCTACCGCCGCCTCCATCCCGACAGGCGGCAGGCAACGCGCTTTCGCCGAGTTCTGGCACTACTTCTCGATGAACACCGGCGCGGTCATCGGCCTTGTCGTGTTTTCGGCGCTGGTGCTGGTGGCGATCTTTGCGCCGTTCGTCGCCCCACATTCGCCCGACGAGCAGTTTCGCGATGCGCTGCTGGCACCCCCTGCCTGGCAGGAAGGCGGCAAATCGATGTTCCTGCTCGGCACCGACGCGGTCGGCCGCGACATGCTTTCGCGGCTGATCTTCGGGGCGCGTTTCTCGCTGTTCATCGGCCTGGTGGTCGTCGTCTTCTCGCTCACCAGCGGCATCGTGCTTGGCGTGCTCGCCGGCTATTTCCGCGGCTGGGTCGACACGCTGATCATGCGCATCATGGATATCATCCTGGCCTTCCCGTCGCTGCTTCTGGCGCTGGTGCTGGTGGCGATCCTTGGCCCCGGCCTGTTCAATGCCATGCTGGCGATCGCGCTGGTGCTGCAGCCGCATTTTGCGCGCCTCACCCGCGCCGCCGTGATGGCCGAAAAGAACCGCGAATATGTCATCTCCGCCAAGGTGGCTGGTGCCGGTCATCTTCGCTTGATGGTGAGGACGATCCTGCCGAACTGCCTGGCACCGCTGATCGTGCAGGCGACGTTGTCCTTCTCCAATGCTATTCTCGAGGCTGCGGCGCTCGGCTTCCTCGGTGTCGGTGCGCAGCCGCCGACGCCGGAATGGGGCACGATGCTCGCCTCGGCGCGCGAGTTCATCCTGCGCGCGCCTTGGGTGGTGACCTTCCCCGGCCTTGCTATCCTGATCACTGTGCTGGCCATCAATCTGATCGGCGATGGCTTGCGCGATGCCTTCGATCCCAAGCTGAAGAGGTCATAATCCAATGCCTCTTCTCGAGATCAAGAACCTGACCGTTTCCTTCGACACCGCCGCTGGACCATTCATGGCGGTACAAGGCATCGACCTGTCGGTCGAACCGCGCGAGGTGCTGGCGATCGTCGGCGAATCCGGTTCGGGCAAGTCGGTGGCGATGCTGGCGGTGATGGGGCTTTTGCCCAACACCGCGACGGTGAGGGCCGACCGCATGGCCTTCGACGGCATCGACCTGCTCAAGCTCGGCCCATCCGAGCGGCGCAAGATCGTCGGCAAGGACATTTCGATGATCTTCCAGGAGCCGGTCGCCAGCCTCAACCCGTGCTTCACCGTCGGCTTCCAGATCGAGGAGGTGCTGCGCTTCCATATGGGCATGGACCGCGCCCAGCGCCGGGCGCGTGCCATCGAATTGATGAAGTTGGTCGGCATCGCCGACCCCGAGGAACGGCTGGGCTCCTTCCCGCACCAAATGTCGGGTGGTCAGTGTCAGCGCGTCATGATCGCCATCGCCATCGGCTGCAATCCCAAGCTTTTGATCGCCGACGAGCCAACCACGGCGCTCGACGTCACCATCCAGAAGCAGATCCTCGATCTGCTGGTCGGCCTGCAGGCCAAATATGGCATGGGCCTGATCATGATCACCCACAATATGGGGGTGGTTGCCGAGACCGCCGACCGTGTCATCGTCCAGTACAAGGGCCGCAAGATGGAAGAGGCCGACGTGCTGTCGCTGTTCGAGTCCCCCAAGAGCAACTACACGCGCGCGCTCCTGTCGGCGCTGCCGGAAAATGCCGTCGGCGACCGATTGCCTACTGTTTCCGACATGCTGTTCGAGCCGGCCCCATCTGTAGTCGCAGCCCGGTCCGCAGGAGGAACCGCCTCATGAGCGTGACGGTAGTCGAAGGCAAGAACATCGTGCGCGACTATCATGTCGGTGGCGGGCTTTTCCGCCCCTCCCGTACGGTTCATGCGGTCAAGGGTGTTTCGTTCAGCGTCGACAAGGGCAAGACGCTGGCCATCGTCGGCGAGAGCGGCTGCGGCAAGTCAACACTCGCCCGCATCATCACCCTGATCGACCCGGCGACCTCCGGCGAGCTTTTCATCGACGGCAAGAAGGTAGACATCGGCAGGAACGGCCTGTCGAAGGAAATGCGCCGCAAGGTCCAGATCGTCTTCCAGAACCCTTATGGTTCGCTCAATCCACGCCAGAAGATCGGCGACGTGCTTGGCGAGCCGCTGCTCATCAACACCGACAGCACGGCCGACGAGCGGCGCGATCTTGCCATGAAGATGCTAAAGAAGGTCGGTCTCGGCCCCGAGCACTTTAATCGCTACCCGCATATGTTTTCGGGCGGCCAGCGCCAGCGGATCGCCATCGCCCGCGCGCTGATGCTCAACCCCAGCCTTCTGGTGCTGGACGAGCCGGTCTCGGCACTTGATCTTTCGGTGCAGGCGCAGGTGCTGAACCTGCTCGCCGACCTGCAGGACGAGTTTCAGCTGACCTATGTTTTCATCAGCCACGACCTGTCGGTGGTACGCTACATCGCCGACGACGTGATGGTAATGTATTTCGGCGAGGCAGTCGAATACGGCTCGCGCGACGAGGTCTTCGCCGACCCCAAGCACAGCTACACCAGGACGCTATTCGCGGCGACGCCGCGTGCCGACGTTGCCAGCATCAAGGCAAGGTTGGCGAAAAAGAAGGCCGCCTGATCCGGCGAGGTTTGCCGGCCGGCTACCGCTTCTCGATCCCCGGAATGCCGGAGATCTGCTCGGCGAGAAAGTCGACCAGCAGCCGCACCCGGGCAATGCCCGCACGCTCCGGAACGATCAGCATGCTCAGCGGGACGGGAGGCGGAAAATAGCCCGGCAGGACCACTTCCAGCCGGTCGGCCGCCAGAAGATCGTCGACAAGCCAGTGGTGGGCGGGTGCGATGCCGCGTCCGGCGACAAGGGCTTCGCGCGCAGCAAGCCCATGGTCGACCAGAAATCTGCCGCCAAAGGGCACCGCAAAGGTCTCGCCGCCCGGCCCCTGCAAGGTGAGCGTGTCGCTTCCCGCGATGTTCGACATCCGGATGCCTTCATGGCCAGGCAGATCCTGCGGGACAGCCGGTCTGCCCCGCGCCGCCAGATAGGCCGGCGCCGCCACCAGCAGACGCCGGGACTGGCCGAGCGCCCGCAGTTTCATTGAGCTGTCGGTGAGCGGGCCGAGGCGAAGCGCGATGTCGACGCCCTCCCGCACAAGGTTGATGCGCTCGTCGGTAAGGCTGAGATCGATGCCGATATCGGGATAGCGGTCTTGAAAGGCGAAGATCAGCCGGCTGACATGCAAGACCCCGAGCGCCGCCGTGCAGGATATCCGGATCGTGCCGGCCGACGCGCCGCGCGTGCCCCGCGCCTCATCGCCGGCCTGCTCGACGAGGCGCAGGATCTGGACGCTGTCGGCATAGTAACGGCTGCCTTCATCGGTCATCGTGACGCGCCGGGTGGTCCTGCTGAGCAAGGGCACTCCGACGGCCTCCTCGAGTTCTCGCAAATGCCGTGTGACCGTCGACTGCCCAACTCCGAGCTCGCGCGCCACCGCCGAGAGGCTGCCGCGCTCGGCGACGCGAACGAAGGTGCGCATGCGCTCAAGGGTGACGTCCGATCTATCCATTATTCGGCATTATCTTATACATTTCCTACATATAGTGGATCAGCCCACGGCTGGCTACCTTTGGTGTCTATCGTCCTTCTTCGGAGTAGACCCATGAAAGTCCTGCTTGTTTTTGCTCATCCTGAACCGCGTTCGCTCAATGGCGCACTGCGTGACGTCGCCATCAGGGAACTCGAGGCCCAGGGCCACGAGGTGCGGGTGTCGGACCTCTACGCCGATGGCTGGAAAGCCGAGGTGGACCGTGCCGACTTTCCGTCGTGGCCGCCCGAAGCACGCTTCCTGCCGGCCGGCGCCTCCAAAAAGGCTTTTGCGACCAACACTCTGACCGATGACGTCAAAGTGGAGATCGACAAGCTGCTATGGGCCGATACCCTGATCCTCCAGTTCCCGCTGTGGTGGTACGCCATGCCGGCGATCCTCAAGGGCTGGGTCGATCGCGTGTACGCCTACGGCTTCGCCTATGGCGTTGGCGAGCACAGCGACAAGCGGTGGGGTGACCGCTTTGGTGAGGGAACGCTCGCCGGCAAGCGCGCAATGCTGATCGTGACCACCGGCGGCTGGGAGGAGCATTATTCCGCCCGCGGCGTCAACGGCCCGATCGACGACCTGCTGTTCCCAATCAATCACGGGATTCTATACTATCCGGGCTACGACGTGCTTCCGCCGTTCGTGGTTTACAGGGTGGACCGTTTCGGGGAGGCGGATTTCGAGCCTGTCGCGGAGCGACTGCGCGAAAGGATGCGAACGCTCGAGACAATCCGGCCCATTCGTTATCGGCAGCAGAATGGCGGCGATTACTTGATCCCAAGCATGCAATTGCGCCCCGGCTTGGAGAACCCGGGTGCGATCGCCTTTGCGCTTCACGAGGATCGCGCCGGCGCCGCCGCCCAGTCCGATCAGGACAGCCGGGCGATGATGGTGCGCAGCGCCTCGCCGAAGCGCCGGACTTCCTCGATCGTATTGTAATGCACCAGCGAGGCGCGCACGGCGCCGCTGTCCATGCTGAGGTTGAGCCGCTTCATCAGACGCGGCGCATACATGTGGCCGTCGCGAATGCCGATCTGCATCTCGGCCATTTCCTCGACGATCCTCTGCGGCGACAGCGTGCCGACATTGAAGCAGAAGGTCGGCACGCGCTCGCTGAGGCGTGCCTCTTCGGCCACGCCGTAGATCGTCGCGCCGCAATCTTTGAGCACCGCCAGCATTTCGCGCGCCAGCACCTGTTCGTAGTCGCGGATGGCATTCATGCCGGCGACGATGTTATCGCGGCGCGACCGGTTATTCTCTGACAAGAAATTGCGGCCGATCGATTCGAGGTAGCGCACCGCGGCATCCATGCCGGAGACGTTCTCGTAGATGAACGTGCCGGCTTCGATTTTGTGGGGCGGCTCGTCGGGGATGAAATCCTCGCGGAAGGTCGGCAAGCGCTTCAGTGTTTCGAAGCGGCCCCACAGGAAGCCCATATGCGGCGAGAAATTCTTGTAGCCGGAGCAGACCAGATAATCGCAATCCCAGGCCTGCACATCAATCAGCCCGTGCGGCCCGTAATGCACGCAGTCGAGGAACACTTCGGCGCCTGCCGCATGCGCAATCGCAGCCACGGAAGCAACGTCGACAATCGAGCCGATCGAATGCGCCGTGACCGTGCAGGCGACGAGCCGGGTGCGCTCTGAGACCAGCGGGCGCAAATCGTCGACATGCAGATTGCCGTCGTCGCGCATCCGCCACCATTTGAACTTGGCGCCGGCGGGCGCCAGCGCCAGCCACGTCGCGATATTGGCGTCGTGATCCATGTCGGTGATGACGATCTCGTCACGCTCCCCGTTTGGGCGCTCGGAAAGCATCTGGCCGATGCCGAGGCTGACCAGGCGGATGAACGAAGTGGCGTTCATGCCGAAACAGATCTCCGCCGGGTTGGTGGCGTTGATCAGCAAGGCCACGCTTTCGCGAGCGCCGGCGACGGCTTGGTCGACGGTGACGCTGCGGCCATAGCGGCCGCCGCGCTGGACATTATGCGCGACCAAATGGTTGGTGACCGCATCGAGCACGCTTTGCGGGATCTGCGCGCCGGCTGCATTGTCCATGAAGACGAAGTCCCCGGCTTGCTGCAAGGCGGGAAACATGGCGCGGATCGTCTCGACTGGGAAAGCTGCGGCATCGCCGGTTTTCGAAATCTGATGCTGGTTCAAGGTCGTCTCCTGCGAAGTGCGCTGACAGATTAGCGGGTCTTTTCGGTTTGAAAGCGGCGTTCAAGGAGGCTGACGAAACGGACCATCGGCCAGAGAAAGATGAGATAGACCAGCGCCGCGCCGATCAGCGGTGAAGGATTGGCATAGAGCGATTGCGCGTTGGTCGCTTCTTTCAGCAGTTCGGGCAGCGCCACGGTGGAAGCGAGCGAAGTATCCTTGAACATCGAAACGCAATTGCTGGTCATTGGCGGAATGACGACGCGGATCGCCTGCGGCAGCACTACCTTGCGCAAGGTCAGCAAGAACGGCAGGCCGAGCGCCTGCGCCGCCTCGAACTGGCCGCGCGGAATGCTCTCTATACCGGAGCGGAACACCTCGGCCGAATAGGCCGCCATGATGATGGCGAAGGCCATCACCGCGGACGTCCACGATGACAGGCGAATGCCGAGGAACGGCAGCGCATAGTAGATCAGGATCAGCACGACCAGCACCGGCATCGCCCGGAAAATGTCAATGTAGCCGACAGCCAGCAGCCGAAGCGGCTTTGGCGCATAGAGCCGCACCAGGCTGATCGCGAGGCCGACGGGAATACCGATGCCGATGCTCATGATTCCGAGCAGCAGGGTGTTCAGGAAGCCGCGCAACAGCGCCGGCAGGCTGGAGACCATGACGTCGGCGTTGAAGAAGGTGTCCAGCAGCGACATCGCAGCATTTCCGAAACGTTTGGCGTCCCGCGACGCTCGAGCCCGAGCCCGAAATCCGAAATCGTGCCGGCATCGAAAGCCGGCACGACATTTAAGCGTGAACTGCCGCTCAGGCCTTCGGCATAGGAGTTTCCTTGACGGTCGAGGAATCGGCAGGTGCGTCGCTGCCGAACCACTTCTTGTGGATCGCGGCCAGCGTGCCGTCCTTCTTCATCGCGGTCAGCGCGTCGTTCAGCTTGCCGAGCAGCGGGTGGTCCTTGGTCATCATCAGACCGTACTGCTCGCCGGTCTTGATGCGCTCTTTTACGGCGAGATCCTTCATCCTGGTGAAAGAATATTCCAGGCCCGGAATATCGCTGACCGCCGCATCGACGCGGCCGGAGCTGAGATCGAGCAGCAAATTCTGCTGCGTGTCGTAGCCCTTGACGTCACTGAACCCGTCCGCTTCCTGGTGGGCCTTGACCCAGGCTTCGCCGGTCGAGCCGGACAGCACGCCGACAATCTTGCCCTTGAGGTCGGCCTCGGCCTTGATCGGGCTGTCGGCCTTCGCGGCGATGCCCATGTCGGAATCATAGTAGGGCTGCGTGAACGACTGAGACTTCAGCCGCTCCGGCGTGATGGTGATCGACGAGATGGCGACGTCGATGCGCTTCGAGGTGGTGGCGGCGAACAGCGCCTGGAAACCGAGATCGGCGATATCAGTGGTCATGCCGATACGCTTTGCCGCCTCATTGATGATGTCGACTTCGAAACCCTCGAACGTGCCGCTCTCGTTCTTGTATTCAAAAGGCGGATTGGTCGGATAGGCGCCGACATTCAGCGTGCCTTCGGCGTAGGCCGGGCCGCCGGCGATGCCGATGGCAGCAGCAAAAAGCAGCAGGTTGCGACGGGTGAAGTTCATTTTCGTTCCCTCTGGTTGTGATCGGACGGGTTTGGCCCCGCACGGTTTTGATGCGTCAAGTGACGGGACTGCCGGAAAGCCCTCCCGGCACGGCAGTCGCAAGACATCGGATGCTATCCAAAGTACCGCGCTTTTCAAGGCGAAAGTTTTAAGCTTAAAAAATTGCCGCGTGTTGCCGTCACTCCGGAATAACCGCCGTGGCCTGGATCTCAACCTTGGCGCGATCCTCGACCAGCGCCGTCACCTGCATGGCGGCCATCGCCGGAAAATGCCGGCCGATCACCTCGCGATAAACCTCGCCGATCCCCTTGAGATTGGTCAGATATTCCGCCTTGTCGGTAAAGTACCAGGTCATAGAGGTGATATGTTCCGGCTTGGCGCCGGCCTCGGCGAGCACAGCAACAATATTGGCCAGCGTCTGCCGCACCTGGCCGACAAGATCATCGGTCTCGAAGCGGCCCTGTCCGTTCCAGCCGACCTGCCCGCCGACGAAGACAAGCTGCCCGCGCGCGGCGACGCCATTGGCGTAGCCGACGGGTTTCGCCCAGCCTTCCGGCTGCAGGATGGTGTGCATGTCAAAACCTCCCAATGCTCAAATCCGGTCGCTCAAAACTCGAAGACAATAATTTCACGCAAACTCCCGTCTCAGGCCGCTCCCATCACTTGCCGTGCAATCACCACCTTCTGCACATCGGACGCTCCCTCGTAGATGCGCAGCGCCCGGATCTCGCGATACAGGCTTTCGACGATATGGCCCTTGCGGACGCCGTCGCCGCCATGCAGCTGCACAGCCCTGTCGATCACCTCCTGCGCTTTGTCGGTAGCGAACAGCTTGGCCATGGCGGCTTCGCGGGTAACCCGAGCCGCGCCCATGTCCTTGGTCCAGGCGGCACGATAGACCAGCAACGCGGCGGCATCGACATCCAGCGCCATGTCGGCGATGTGGCCCTGCACCATCTGCAGCTCGGCCATCGGCGCACCGAACAGCCTGCGCTCGGCCACTCTTGTGATGCTTTCGTCCAGCGCGCGCCGGGCAAAGCCGAGCGCCGCTGCGCCGACGGTCGAACGGAACACGTCGAGCACGGACATGGCGATGCGAAAACCGTCCCCGGGTCTGCCGATCAGCGCCGAGGCTGGAATGCGTGCATTGTCGAAGGACAGCCGGGCGAGCGGGTGCGGCGCAATCACCTCCAGCCGCTCGGCAACGATCAGCCTCTCGGTTTCGGAAGGCACGACAAAGGCGGAAAGCCCCTTGGCGCCGGGCGCCTCGCCGGTACGGGCAAAGACAACATAAAAGTCAGCGATACCGCCGTTGGAGATCCAGGTCTTTTCGCCGGATAGGAGATAGCTGTCGCCGTCACGCGCGGCGGTCATTTCCATATTGGCGACGTCCGAGCCCGAGCGCGGCTCCGACAGCGCGAAAGCCGAAATCGCCTTGCCGGCCCGTGTCTTCGCCAGCCAGCTCTGCTGGTCGGGCGAGCCGAACAGGCTGAGCGCGCCAGTGCCGAGCCCTTGCATGGCGAAGGCGAAATCGGCCAGCCCATCATGCCGGGCCAGCGTCTCGCGCGTGAGGCAGAGCGTGCGCACGTCGAGTGCTGCAGGGTTGTCGGTGTCGAGGGCCGTCGGCTTCAGCCAGCCGTCCTTACCGAGCTTGGCCACCAGCTCGCGGCAGGCGGCGTCGACATCGTCATGCGCGACCGGCAGGTTCTTGGCGCACCATGCCTCCAGCTGCTCCGCCAGATCGCGGTGGCGATCCTCGAAGAACGGCCAGGAGAGGAAGGAACGGTCAGGCATTGCTGCCTCCACAATTCTCCGGCCCTGGCGCTCCACGGCGCCCCCCTCTGTCCTGCTGGACATCTCCCCCTCTAGGGGGGAGATTCGCGGCTTCGCTGCCACGGCTCTCCCTGCGATGTTGGAGATTGGCGAAAGCGGGCCTGATATCCAATCTCCCCCCTTGAGGGGGAGATGGCCGGCAGGCCAGAGGGGGGTGCTGTCCCGCCAGCGTGGAAGCGATCATCTCAATTTCCCTCGAACACCGGCTTCTCCTTGGCCACGAAAGCCGTGTACGCCCGCTCGAAATCGCGGGTCTGCATGCAGATCGCCTGCGCCTGTGCTTCCGCTTCGATCGCCTGGTCGAGACCCATCGACCATTCCTGGTTCAGCTGCGTCTTGGTCATGCCATGGGCGAAGGTCGGGCCGGAAACGATGCGCGCGGCCATGTCGAGCGCGTCGGCCTCAAGCGTTGCGGCATCGACCAGCCGGTTGTAGAAGCCCCAGCGCTCGCCTTCCTCGGCACTCATCGTGCGGCCGGTATAGAGCAGCTCGGCGGCGCGGCCCTGGCCAATGATGCGCGGCAGGATCGCGCAGGCCCCCATGTCGCAGCCGGCAAGGCCGACGCGGGTGAACAGGAATGCTGTCTTGGCCTGGGGCGTGGCGATGCGGATATCGGAGGCCATGGCGATAATCGCGCCGGCGCCGACCGCCAGGCCATCGACCGCCGCAATAATCGGCTTGCCGCAATTCAGCATCGCCTTGACGAAATCGCCCGTCATGCGGGTGAAGGCGAGCAGCGCCTTCATGTCCATCTTGACCAGTGGGCCGATGATTTCGTGGACATCGCCGCCCGAGCAGAAATTGCCGCCATTGGGCAGGACCACCACAGCATCGACATCATCGGCGTAGACAAGGTCGCGAAATATGTCGCGCAATTCGGCATAACTGTCGAAAGTCAGCGGGTTCTTGCGCTCCGGTCGATCGAGCCGGATCTTTGCGATCTTGCCTTCGACCTGCCAGTGGAAATGCTTCGGCTTGCGGCCGGCCAGCTTCGTCATTCCCGTCCCTCCCAATTGCTGCGGAAGGAGGTCAGCATGCCGGTCAGCCGGCGCGCCTCATCCTCGCTCACATTGCCCAGCAACTCGCCGACCCATTTCTCATGCGCGGCGGCGATCACGGCGAAAATCTTCGATCCCTCTTCCGTCAGCCGCACCATCGAGGTGCGGCGGTCGCCATTGCGTCGGGCCCGCATCACCAACCCTTCCGAGACCAGCCGGTCGATGATGCCGGTGACATTGCCGTTGGACACCAGCAGGAAGCGCGAAAGATCGCTCATCAGCATGCCCTCCGGCGCGCGGTAGAGCGCGGCCATCACGTCGAAGCGCGGCAGCGTTGTGTTGAACTCTTGCCGCAGTCGTTCGCGCAGCTCGGCCTCGATGGTGCGCGAGGCGCGCAGCAGGCGTATCCACAGCCGCAGGCGGTCCTTGCCGGGTCCGGACGGGGCGGGCAGGGGACCGGCTACCATGTCTCACCTCCGGAGATCGAAATCGTCTGTCCGGTAATCGACCGGGCGGCGTCGCCACACAGATAAAGTACCGCGGCCGCAATTTCTTCCGGCTGGATGAAGCGGCCTTGCGGGTTGGTCGCGGCTAGGCTCGTCCGTGCCTGCTCGGACGAGCGGCCGGTCGTTTGGACGATGCGTTGGACGGTGCTCTCCAGCATCTCGGTTTCGACAAACCCTGGGCACACGGCATTCACTGTTATGCCGGACTTGGCGGTCTCGACGGCGAGTGCCCGCATCAGGCCGACGACGCCATGCTTGGCGGCAACGTACGCTGCGACATAGGGATAGCCTTTCAGTCCGGCGGTGGAAGCGACGAAGATGATACGGCCAGTCTTGCGCACTGCCATGCCGGCCAACGCCGGCTTCACCGTCAGGAACGCACCGGTCAAGTTGACGTCGAGCGTGCGCTGCCAGTCTGCCAGCGAGGTCCGCTGCGCCGGGGCACTGCCGGACATGCCGGCATTGGCAACGACGATGTCGAACGCTCCGCGTGCCGCTTCCGCGGCCTCGTAGAGCGACGCCATCGACGTCTCGTCGGTGACGTCGGCGGCAATGGCGAAGATGGACTTGTTCTCCGCGGCAACCTCGGCAAGCGGCTCCACGCGCCGGCCGCAGATGGTCACGTCAATGCCCGCGCCGGCCAGCGCCAGCGCGATCGCGCGGCCGACGCCGGAGCCGCCGCCGGTGACCAGCGCATGACGCCGCGAAATCGTCGCCGCGGCACTCATATTTTCAAGCCCGCTGCCGCTTCGCGTTCGGCCAGCCGGTAGAGCTGGTCGCGGCCGGGCAGATAGGGATCCGGCCATTTGACGCCGCGATCGCCAAGCGTGACGGCCGCGTGCAGCGTCCAATACGGATCGGCAAGATGCGGCCTAGCCAGTGCGACGAGATCGGCGCGGCCCGCCATCAGGATCGAGTTGACGTGGTCCGGCTCATAGATATTGCCGACCGCCATCGTCGCCATGCCGACCTCGTTGCGGATGCGATCGGAAAACGGCGTCTGGAACATGCGGCCATAGACCGGTCTTGCCACGGCCGACGTCTGGCCGGCCGATACGTCGCAGATGTCTACGCCGGCCTCATGCAGCAGCCGCGCGATCTCTACGGCATCGGCCGGCGTCACGCCTTCGATGCCCAGCCAGTCATTGGCGGAGATGCGCATCGAGATCGGCTTCTCGGCCGGCCACGCGGCGCGCACCGCATGAAAGATTTCCAAGGGGTAGCGCATGCGGTTTTCCAGCGAGCCGCCATAGGAGTCGGTGCGCCGGTTGGTCAAGGGCGTGATGAAGGAGGACAGGAGATAGCCGTGCGCGGCGTGGATTTCGAGCATGTCGAAGCCGCAGCGCGCCGCCATCTCGGCCGAAGCGACAAACTGGCCGCGCACCATATCCATGTCGGCGCGGTCCATTGCCTTCGGCACCTGGTTTTCCCGCGACCACGGCACGGAAGACGCTGCCATGACGGGCCAATTGCCTGAGGGCAGCGGCACGTCGGTTCCCTGCCAGCCGAGCCTGGTCGACCCCTTTGCACCGGAATGGCCGATCTGGGCGCAGATCTTGGCCTCGGTTTCGGCATGGACGAACTCGACCAGCCGCTTCCAGGCGACCTCATGCTCGGGCGCATAGAAACCGGGGCAGCCAGGCGTGATGCGGCCCTCCGCGCTGACGCACGTCATCTCGATGTAGAGGAGACCGGCGCCGCCCTTGGCCCGTTCGGCGTAATGGGCGAAATGCCAATCGGTCGGACAGCCGTCGACCGCCTTGTACTGCGCCATCGGCGAGACGACGACGCGGTTCTGCAGCGCCATGCCGCGCAGCCGGAACGGCGCGAACATCGGCGCGCGACGCAGATTGTTGCCCCCGGCGCCGGCCCGGCGCTGGAACCACTCCTCGGCGCCGGCCAGCCATTCGGCATCGCGCAGCCGCAAATTTTCGTGACTGATGCGTTGCGAACGCGTCAGCAGCGAATAGTTGAACTGCACCGGATCGAGGCCGAGATAGCGCTCGACCTCCTCGAACCATTCGAGCGAATTGCGCGCCGCCGACTGCAGCTTCAGCACTTCGGTGCGGCGGGCGTCCTCATATTTGCTAAAGGCGGCCTCGAGGTCTGGCTCGGACTCGACATAGTCGGCCAGCGCCACCGCGCTTTCCAGCGCCAGCTTGGTGCCGGAACCGATCGAGAAATGCGCGCTCGCCGCCGCGTCGCCCATCAGCGCCAGGTTCTTGTAGGACCAGCGTTCGCACAAGACGCGCGGGAAATTGATCCACGCCGAGCCGCGGATATGATTGGCGTTGGTCATCAGCGCGTGGCCGCCGAGATGACGGGCAAAGATGCGCTCGCAGACGGCAATCGATTCCTGCTGCGACATCGCGCCGAAGCCGAAGCGCTGCCAGGTCTGCTCGCTGCATTCGACGATGAAGGTCGCGGTATCGCTGTCGAACTGGTAGGCATGCGCCCACACCCAGCCATGCTCGGTCTTTTCGAAGATGAAGGTGAAGGCGTCGTCGAATTTCTGGTGGGTGCCGAGCCAGACGAACTTGCATCTACGAATGTCGATATCGGGCTTGAACACGTCGACGAAGGTGCTCCGCGCTTTCGAGTTCAACCCGTCGGCGGCGACAACCAGGTCGTGCGTCTCCATATATGGCTTGGGATCGGCGATGTCGGTTTCGAAGACCAGCTTGACGCCGAGTTCGCGCGCGCGCCGCTGCAGCAATGTGAGCAGCCGCTTGCGGCCAATGCCGCAAAAGCCGTGACCGGTCGAGACCGTGCGCACGCCGTCATGGATGACGGCGATATCGTCCCAATAGGCGAAATGCTTGCGGATCCAGACGGCGCTGACCGGGTCGTTTTTGGTCAGGTTCTCCAGCGTTTCGGCCGACAGCACGACGCCCCAGCCAAACGTGTCATCGGCACGGTTGCGCTCGAACACCGTGACCTCATGCGCGGCATCCCTGAGCTTCAGCGAGATTGCAAAGTAGAGCCCGGCTGGTCCGCCGCCGAGAACCGCAACTTTCATCGTGCGATCTCCTCTTCGCTTCTGTTTGTCGAGTTTACGCCTGAGACGGATTAATTCAAGCTTGAAGTTTCAGGATTGAAACAATCCGCCCCAGAAACCCAGCTTGCCGGCAGTCGGCTTGCGCAGGCCAGGGACGCCCCGGGCTATTTTTCCGGGTTCTTCGGGCTCCACAGCACCGTCTCCGCATCTTTTTCATAAGCCATACCATTGGGATAGCTGATCGCTTCCAACTGCAAGCCCCAGGGCGCCTGGAAGTAGAGGATGGTCTGGCCGGCGGCCGGGCCTTCGGTAACCGGCAGCGGCCCCATCCGCGTCTTGACGCCCTTGCCGTCAAGATAGGCTTTTGCGGCGGCGATGTCGTCGACATAGAAGGCGATATGGAAGCCGCCTATGTCGCTGTTGCGAGGCGTCAAGTCCTTCTGGTCCGGCGCGGTGTATTTGAACAGCTCGATGTTCGACCCGTGTCCGCAGCGGACCAGGGTGATCTCCTCAATCACCGCCTTGGGATCGACGCCCAGCAGATCCTGCATGAATGTGCCCTTGTCGTCGGCGAACGGGCCGAACGACATCGCCTTCTTGCAGCCAACCACCTCGGTGAAGAAATCGACCGCCTGCTCCATGTCGGGGACGGTGACGCCGGTGTGGTCGTGGCCTCGCATGCCGGGTATCGAATCAGCCGAGGCTGCTCCCATCGAGCCGACTAGAGCGGCCGCAAGCATCGTGTTTCTGATTGCGTATTTCATTCCAGTTCTCCTCCGTTTCGCGAGCTGACTTGTCGGCGCACGTCCGAGGCCGCTCTTCGGCGTGCGAATAGGAATGTGTTCATGCCAGCGCCTTTGCGGCGGGAAGCAGCCAGGCGTCATCGATCTCGGGCAGCGGAATGGCGGCGAGCAGGTCGCGCGTGTAAGCCTGCTGCGGCTGCTCGAACAAAGTATCCGTCGCACTGGCTTCGACGATCGCGCCTTCGCGCATGACGATCACGTGCCGGCAGAGCCGCCGAATGACAGAAAGATCATGGCTGATGAAGGCAACGGTCAGGCCCATTTCGGCGGCGAGTTTTTCCAGCAGCGTCAGGATCTGCGCCTGCGTCGACACGTCGAGGCCGGAGACGATTTCGTCGGCCAGCACGAATTTCGGCGACAGCGCCAGCGCCCGGGCAATGCCGACGCGCTGGCGCTGGCCGCCCGACAGTTCGTGGCGGTAGCGGCTGGCAAAACTTTGCGGCAGGCCGACGCGCTGCAATGCCTCCGCGACACGCCCCTTGAGATTGTCGCCAAGCCCGTTCTGCTTGAGCGGTGCTGCGATGATGCTGAAGATAGTGCGGCGCGGATTGAGCGACGACATCGGATCCTGGAAGATCATCTGCAGATTGCGGCGCAGCGGCCGGAGCTCGGCCTCAGGCAAATGGGTGATGTCGCGGCCGTCGAAGATGACGTTGCCGGCACTGGGCTCCAGAAGCCGCACCAACGCGCGGCCAAGCGTCGATTTGCCGGAGCCGGATTCGCCGACGATGCCGGTCACCGATCCCTTTGGCAGGTCGAAATCCAGCCCTTTCAGGATCTCGGCCAAGGGCGCGCGGCCGATCAGCGGCTTGCGCGTCATGTCGGGCAGCGCGACCTTCAGCCCACGCACGGAAAACAGCAGCTCAGCCATGCGGGCGCCTCCAGGCCTGGTCGGCAGCAGTGATCTCGGCGGCAAGCCCGGCCAGTACCGCCCCGTCCACGGGTTTCAGTGAAGTGTATGGATCGGTGTAGCGTGGCGTCGCCGCCATCAGCGCCCGTGTATAGGGATGCTGGGGTGCTGCGAAGAGGGTTGCCGTTTGGGCCTCCTCCACCACCTTGCCGGCATAAAGCACCGAAACTTTCTGGCTGATTTTGGCGACGACGCCGAGATCGTGGGTGACAAACAGGATCGCGGTGCCGTGCTCACGCTGCAACGCAGCGATCAGCCGCAGGATCTGTTTTTGCACGGTGACGTCGAGCGCCGTGGTCGGCTCGTCGGCGACGATCAGCCGGGGCTCGGCGGCAAAGGCGGCGGCGATCAGCACGCGCTGGCGCATGCCGCCCGAAAGCTCGTGCGGATAGCTTTTCAGCACGCGGCCGGGATCACGGATCTGCACCTCGTCCAGCAACTGCCGGGTGCGCCGATCAGCCTTGTCGCCACTCCAGCCGAGGATGCGCACCAGCCGGTCGGTCATCTGCGGGCCGATGCGCCGCGACGGGTTGAGCGCGGTCAGCGGGTCCTGCGGGATCAGCGCCGTGCGGGCGCCGATCAGCGTGCGCCGCGCCTTGGGCTGGAGCTTGCCGAGGTCTTCGCCTTCAAGCAGCATGTCGCCTTCGACGATGCGCACGCTCGGCGGCAGCACGCCAAGCACCGCCTTACCGATCATCGTCTTGCCGGCACCGCTCTCGCCGACCAGCGCGCGCACCTCGCCGGGCTGGACGGCGAGCGACACCGAGCGCAGCACGCGCTGGCCGTTGGGCAGCACGGCGCTCAAGCTGCGGATATCGAGGCAGGGTTTGACGGCTACGCTCATCGCAACACCGGATCGAAACGCGCCTTCAGCGCGTCGCCGAACTGGCTGAACGACAGCACGGTCAGGATCAGCGTGATCAGCGGGAACACCAGCACCCACCAGGCCTGATGGATCGACAGGCGGCCCTCGGCGATGATGCCGCCCCAGGTCGGGTCATCGGTCGAGATCGACAGATTGACGAAGGACAGGATCGCCTCGACGATGACGGCAATGCCCATCTCCAGCGACAGCAGCGCGACGATCGACGGCACCACATTGGGCAGCACCTCGCGCAGCATGATGCCGATGCGGCCGTAGCCGGCGATGCGGGCGTTCTCGACATAGTCCATGCGCGACTGGCCCATCGTCTCGGCGCGGATCACCCGGCAGAAGCGCGTCCAGTCGATGACGGCAATGGCAATGATGACTGAGCTTAAGCCCGTGCCGAGCACGGCGACCAGCAGGATGGCGAACAGCACCGGCGGAAACGCCATCCAGACATCGACGATGCGCGAGATGATGCGGTCGGCCCAGCCGCCGAAATAGCCGGCGACCAGCCCCAGCGTCGAGCCGACCAGGCAGGCGGCAAAGGCTGCCGCGAAGGCGACGATGAAGGCGATGCGGGCACCGAAGATCAGCCGTGACAGAAGATCGCGGCCGAGGCTGTCGGTGCCGAGCCAGTAGCCGGGCTCGGCGCCATCAATCCAGAAAGGCGGCAGCCGCTCCAGCATCAAATCCTGCGCCAGCGGGTCCTGCGGTGCGACCAACGGCGCAAAAATCGCGGCCAGCAGCGCAATCAGCAGCCAGCCGCCGGCCAGCCACAGGCGTGCCCGCGAGCCATGTCTCGAAATGCGGGCCTCATCCATGGCGCAGCCTCGGATTGAGCAGGGCGTACATCATGTCGACGGCAAGGTTGATCAGCACGAACAGCAGCGCGAAGACCAGCACGATGCCCTGGATCAGCGGCAGGTCGCGGTTGATGACGGCATCGATCGCCATGTTGCCGAGACCTTCATAGGAAAACAGTCGTTCGACGATGACCGTGCCGCCGATGAGGAAGGTGAACTGCACGCCGACCAGCGTCAGCGTCGGCAGGGCCGCGTTCTTCAGCGCCTCGCGCAGGATGACCTGCGTTTCCGAAAAGCCCTTTACCCGCGCCAGCACGACGTAGTCGAGGTCGAGCACTTCCTTCAGCGACTGTTTCAGCAGCTGCGAGATGATCGCGGCCAGTGGCAGCGCCAGCGCAATCGCCGGCATCAGCATGTGTGCCAGCAGGTCCCTGGTCAGGTCGAAGCGCAGCCGTACAATGCTTTCGAACAGATAGAATTGCGTGGCGAAGGGCAGGTCGAGCTGCGGCGACACCCGGCCAGAAATGTCGAAGATAGGCACCAGCACGCCGAACAGAAGGATCAGCACCAGGCCCCACAGGAAATCGGGAATCGAGAGTGCCGCACCGCTGGCAATGTCGATGCCGGCTTCGACCGCGGTGCCGCGTTCGCGCGCGCCGAGGATCGCCGTCGTGCCACCGATCGCCAGCGCCATCACAAGCGCGACGATGGCGAGTTCCAGCGTCGCCGGGAGGCGATTGAAGACTAGGCCCAGAACATCCTGCCGGAGCGAAATCGAAGTGCCGAAATCGCCCCTGACGACACCGGCCAGCCAGATGAAGAATTGCTGGACGATGGTCTTGTCCAGCCCGTAAAGCGCGCGCAGCCGAGCGATGTCGGCATCGGTCGCGCCGGGCGGCAGCATCATCGCGATCGGGTCGCCCGGCGCGACACGGATGACGATGAAGACGACGATCGCCACGCCGAACAGCGTGATCGCCATCGTCAGAAGACGGATCAGGAATCTTTGCAGCAGCATGGTCGCCTGTATGCCTGGCGGAAAAGGCGCGCCGTGGTTGCAGACGGCGCGCGTTAGTCCTGGGCTGATCTCAGGCCGGGCTCATCAGCGCCGGCAACAGCGCGCCGGACACATGCTGCACCACATTGACGCCCTTGGCATGCACGATCGGCTGCGCATACTGGATCAGCGGCAGCACATAGGCCTGTTCGGCGATATATTTGTCGACGGCCTTCCAGCCGGCAATGCGCTTGGCCTCGTCCTTCTCGCCCCATAGCGGGTTGATCATGTCGATCAGGTCCTGGCTGTCCCACACCGAATGCGGGCTCGGGCCATACATGGCAAAGCCGGTCGACGTGGTGGGATCGCCGATGGCATTGCCCCAATTGTAGAAGGCCGCCGGCGCCAGCTTGTCGGCGGCGCGCAGCTCGTAGTGCTTGGCGATCTCGTAGACCTCGATCGTCGCCTCGATGCCGACCTTGCGCCACATGCCGACGATCGCCTGGATCATCTCGTAATCCTTGGGCTTGAAGCCCTTCGTCGTCTGTATCGTGAACTTGACCGGCTTTTCCGGCGAATAGCCGGAGGCGGCCAGCAGTTCCTTGGCCTTGTCCGGATTGTGCTCCACCTTGATCGACGCATCGTAGGCCGCGTATTCCGGCGTCTCCAGCGTATCGATGGGCTGGCCGTAACCGCGCAGCAGCCGGTCGACCAAAAGCTTTTTGTCGACCGCCATCACCGCCGCCTGGCGCACGTTCTTGTCCAGCATCACGTCGATGTCGTTGAAGAAGATCATGCCGATGTCGGAAACGTTCTTGCATGAGCCGGCAAGTCCATCCTTGGCGATCAGGCGGTCATATTCCTCATAGGGGACCTCGAGGGTCACCTGCGAGGAACCGGACTCGATCTCGGCGACGCGGCTCGCCGCATCGGTAACGAACTTGATGGTTACGTTCTCGAAGGCCGGCTTGCTGCCCCAGTAGTTCGGGTTGGCCTTGAGCCGCAGGAAGGCGTTGCGCTCGAATTTGTCGACCATGTAGGGCCCGGTGCCGATCGGGGCTTTCTCAAAACCCTCGGCGCCGACCTTTTCGTAATAGGCCTTCGGCATGATGTAGCCGGTCAGGAACGACATCCACTTGAAATACACCGGGTCGAATTGCACGACGTCGCCGGTGATCTTGTTGCCGTCGATCTTGAAGTTGTTGACGTTCTTCCAGACGAACTGGATCGGGTTGCCGGTTTTTTCATCGCCCGCCCGCTGCAGCGACCAGACCACGTCTTCGGCCGTGAATGGCGAGCCGTCATGCCAGGTGACGCCCTCGCGCACCGTCATCATGACCTTGCTGCGATCCTCGTTCCAGCCCCATTCGGTGAGCAGGCCGGGCGCGAAAGAAAGATCCGGTTTCTGCGGGATGAACTGGTCGAACACCGACTGGTAGAGACCCTGGATGGTCGGGTTGACCGCCGAAGGCCCGGTGGTCGGGTCCCAGGACGGCAAATTGACATTGTAGGCGATGGTCAGTTCGCCGGCAGCCTTGGCGATTTGCGGCAGGCCGAGCGCCGTGGCGCCAAGTGCGGCCGCGCCATATCCGAGCAATTCTCGTCTGTTGATTGTCATGGTCGTTCCCCTGTTGCTTTTATGCGCGGTGTCGTTGTCAATCGGTGGGTTCAGGCTCCTTGGGCAACCGCGCCTTGTCCTCCTTCACCCTAGATGAAAAATGGAGCCTACCTCCCGCCAAGTTGTTGCGCGAGCATGAAGCCCGACGCCGCCCCGGTGCCGGCGCCGGGCCATGTTGCCGCCCCGGTCAGATGCAGATTGCCGACCGGCGTGTTCCAGCCAGCGTAACCGCGCACCGGCCGGAACAGGAAATTCTGCGCCAGATGATGGCTGCCGCAGATCTGGTCGCCGCCGACAAGGTTCGGGTTCTCGCGTTCGAGGTCGATGGGCGAGAACACGGCGCGGCCGAGGATCTTCCGACGAAGGCCGGGCGCATAGCGCTCGATAATGTCGAGGACGCGCTCGGCGTAGTGCTCCCTAGCCTCGTCCCAGTGAGCCACCGCGATCGTACCCGCCGCATCGCCTGCAATCTCGGCTGGCAGCATGCGCACCTGCACCCAAAGTACGTGCTTGCCGTCCGGCGCGCGCGAGGGATCGACGGCCGTCGGCTGGCCGACGACCAGCACCGGTTCGTCCGGCAGCACCCCTGACATCGCCTGCTGATAGGTCCAGGACATGGCATCGAGCGACGGCGACAGATGCACATAGGCGAACTGCCGAAGCTCGGCACCGGCGCGCCAGTCCGGCAGGTCGTCGAGCGCCAGATGGATCATCAACGTCCCCGGCGCGTGGCGGAATTTTTTCACGGCCGTGTCGAAGCCGGTGTCGCCGGATCCGTTAGGCAACAGTTTCCCGGTCAGCGCCTTGGGCGCGACACCGGCGATGACGGCCTTGGTGGCGGTGTGGGTCTCGCCGGAAGTGAGCCGCACGCCGGTCGCTTTGCCGGCCGAAACCGTGATCTCGGCGACATCAGCCCCAGTGACGATCTTGCCGCCGGCGGCCGTGAGCATGCCCGACAAAGCGCGGATAATCGTGTCGGCGCCGCCTCTGCCGAGCACCATGCCGAAGCACTGGTTGGCCATGGATTCGAGGTAAGGGAACACCGCGCCGCCGGCGATGTCAGGCGCGAAATCGAGATGCATGCCCCAGGTGGCCAGCGTCGCCCTGACATGCGGTGACTCGAAAGTATCCTCGAGCCAGGCGCGGGGTGACGAAAGCAGCAACCGACCTGTATCGAGCGCGCCGGCAAAACCCTTCTTGCGCCAGAGGTTCCAGGCGGTGCCGGCGAGCGCACGGCCGCTCATCGGCGAGCCCAGCAGCCGGAACAGATGCTCGGCCTCCGCCGGGAATGCCGCAACCAGACGGCGCCATGTCTGTGCGTCGGCGTCGGAAAAAGCGGCCATGCGCGAGGCGGTCACTTCCAGGTCGCTGCTGACGCCGAACCAGCGACCGTCGGGGAAGGCGCTGGCAAAACAGTCGGCCACCGGCACGAATTCCAGCCCGTGGGTTTTCAATTCATTTGCATATTTCTTGTGAAAGGCCGAGCCGGCGAACAGGCTGAGATTCATCGCGCCGAAATCGTGCCGGAAGCCCGGAAGCGTCAATTCGCGCGTCTGAACGGCGCCGCCGATCGTTGCATTACGCTCGAAAACTGCGGTTTTCCAGCCTTTGAGCGCCAGATGCGCGGCGCATGCCAGACTGTTGTGGCCTGCCCCGACAAATATGGCGTCGAACTCGCTCACGCCCCGTCCCATTTCCTTTATGCTTAAAGATAATTGCAGATGCATATGTTTTCGTCTAGTAGGATATTAAGGGCCGCGAGAGCCTTCAGCACCATCGAGAAAGAGGGAACAGAGACCATGGACACACAACAACTTTTAGGCGAAGTCGCCGGCCAGCTGCTTTCAGGCGCCATTCAGGTGGTCGACCTGACGGCGCCGCTCGGGCCCGACACACCGCTGATCAAGCTGCCGCCGGAACTGGCGGTCGACACGCCGAAGATCGAGATCCACGCCATCTCCGCCTATGACAAGAACGGTCCGTGGTGGGCGTGGAACTGGCTCAAGCTCGGGGAGCATTCGGGCACGCATTTCGACGCGCCCAACCACTGGATCACCGGCAAGGATTATCCGGACGGCGCCACCGACACCATTCCGGCGCAGAACTTCGTCGGACCCGTCAACGTCATCGACTGTTCCAAGCAAGCGGCAGCCGATCACGATTTCCTGCTCACCGTCGATCACATCAAGGCATGGGAAGCCGAACATGGCGCTATCAACCCCGGCGAGTGGGTGGTGATGCGCACCGACTGGTATAAGCGCAACGGCTCGGAAGCCGAGTTCCTCAACGCCAATGAGACCGGACCGCACACGCCTGGCCCGACCGCCGAAGCCATCCAGTATCTGATTAGCAAGGACATCAAGGGCTGGGGCAGCGAGACGATCGGCACGGATGCTGGAAAAGCAGGGGGAATGGAGCCGCCGTTCCCGGCGCATAGCCTGATGCACAAGGCTAACCGCTACGGTCTCGCCAGCCTTTGCAACCTCGACCGGCTGCCGCCGAAAGGCGCGATCCTGATCGCGGCGCCGCTCAAGATCGAGCACGGCACCGGCAGCCCGATCCGCGCGTTGGCGTTGGTGCCAAGGCAATAGGGTAGCTGCGGTCTTCGGGAGAAGATCATGTGTGGAAGTGGCACTGTGGTGACGGAGTGGGAGCGGCAGCG
Organism: Mesorhizobium sp. M1182; assembly: GCF_040318335.1. NCBI lineage: Bacteria > Pseudomonadati > Pseudomonadota > Alphaproteobacteria > Hyphomicrobiales > Phyllobacteriaceae > Mesorhizobium > Mesorhizobium sp. M1182. Next base: position 34,625 of record NZ_JAMYMD010000026.1, on the reverse strand, counting down.
TTGCAAAGCTGCGGCTCTACGGCGCCGTAGAGCGCCAATCTCTGCAATTGAACTCCTGCCGGCTAGGAGCACGCATCGATGAGCGCCCCCGATCACATCGTCGTCGGCAGCGGCATCAACGCGCTGGTCTGTTCGGCGATGCTTGGCGGCAAGGGGGCGAAGGTGCTGGTGCTCGAGCGCAACGACCGCATCGGCGGCTGCATGCGCACCGAAGAAATCACCGCGCCCGGCTTCATCCACGACGTGATGGCGACGACCTTTGTCCTGTTCATCACCTCGCCGGCCTATGCGGCGCTGGGCAAGGATCTGGCGCGGCACGGCCTGGAGTTTTGCAACACCTCCACGCCGACCGGTGTGCTGCGCCCGGACGGCAGCCATGCCGTCCTGCGCACCGATCGTATCGCCAATGTAGCGGCGATCAATGCGCTTGCCGCGGGCGACGGCGACCGGCACGCAAACGATGTCGGCGAGATCGAGCGCAACGCCGGTCTGCTGTTCGGACTGCTCGGTGGCAGCCTGTGGTCCTACCCGACGGCCAGGCTGCTGGCGGGTGAAGCCTGGCGGCGCGGCCCGCGTGGCCTTGCCGCCTTTCTCGGCAGCGCGCTGGTGCCGGCGCGCGGTTGGCTGGAAAGCACCTACCAGTCGGAAACCATGCGCGCGCTGTGGGCGCCCTGGGTGCTGCATGCCGGCCTCGGGCCTGAGGACGCGTTCTCCGGCCAGATCGCCAAGGTCATCGCCTTCGCGCTTGAGGCGGCCGGCGCGCCGATCGTCAAGGGCGGTGCCAGGAATCTGCTGGCCGCCTTCGAAGCCCTGATCAGGGAACGTGGCGGCGAAATCCGCACCGGCGCCGACGTCGCGGCTATTGTCCAAAGCGGAGGCCGCGCCGCCGGCGTGCGGCTGGCTTCGGGCGAAACGATCAACGTGAACAAGAGCGTCATCTGCTCGGTCACGCCGACCCAGCTCTACGAGCGGCTGCTCGGCGACGCGGCGCCGAAAGCCGACGTCGAGGCAGCGCAAAAATACCGCTACGGCAAGAGCAATTTCCAGATCCACTATGCCTTGGACAAGCCGCCGGCATGGCGCGGCGAGGGCCTGGACAAGGTCGCGCTGCTGCATCTGACGCCGGGGCTCGACGGCGTCTCGAAGGCCTGCAACGAAGCCGTGCGCGGCATGCTGCCGGAGGTGCCGACCATGTGCGTCGGCCAGCCGCACGCGCTCGACCCGTCGCGCTGCCCGGACGGCAAGGCGGTCCTGTGGCTGCAACTGCCCGAGGCGCCACGGCATATCAAGGGCGATGCCGCCGGCAAACTGCAGACACCGGCAGACGGTCGCTGGACCGAGGCGCTGCGCGAAGCCTATGCCGACCGTGCCGAAGCGATCCTCGCCAGCCATATCGATGGGTTCAAGGACAGCGTCATCGCACGCCGCGCCTGTTCGCCGGCCGACCTGGAAGCGATGAACATCAATCTGGTCGGCGGCGACCCCTATGGCGGTTCCTCGGCTATCGACCAGTCGTTTCTGTGGCGGCCGTTCAAGACGAGCCGCAATCACGCCACCGGGGTCAGGGGTCTGTACCACATCGGTGCCTCGACCCATCCGGGTGCTGGCTTGGGCGGCGGCTCCGGCTTTCTCCTGGCGGGGAGGCTGTGATGGAACAGAAGGTTGAAAAGCGCCAGCGTATCTCGACTTTGGGCCAGATCGGCCTGCAGCAATTCGCGCCCTATCTGATGAACCGCATCATGGGCCGCTACAACGCCACCTTGCGTGACAATTTCCGCAGGCAGGGCCTGACCATTCCGCAGGTGCGCACGCTGGCCGTGTTGTCGGTCACCGATGGCGTCACCGTCAACGATCTCTCGGTCTATACCGTCATCGAGCAGTCGACCTTGAGCCGGACGCTCGACACGCTGGAGGGGCAAGGGTTTGTGCGGCGCGAGCAGGGGGTCACCGACAGCCGTATCCGCCATGTGTTCCTGACCGACGATGGCCGCGCCGAGTTCGCGCGCGCCTGGCCGGCCATGCACGACGCTTTCGAGGCAATGTTCGACGATGTCGACGATGCCGAATACGCGGCGCTGATCGCGACATTGCAGAAGATGCTGAAGAACATTCGCAAGCACGACATCTGATCTTACGCGCCGCCATCGGGGCGGTAACGGAAGGAGCCCAAAATGGCCGAACGGTCTTTTGCCAAGGAAGTCGAAAAGCTCAGGCTCGGCGCCGGCGAGGAGTTTTCCGGCGAAGGCATTCTCGCCATCACCAAGGCGCTGCTGCAATGCGGCGTAGGCTATGTCGGCGGCTATCAGGGCGCGCCGATCAGCCATTTGATGGACGTGCTGGCCGACGCGCAGGATATCCTGGGCGAGCTCGGCGTGCATTTCGAGGCGAGCGCCTCGGAGGCGACCGCCACCGCTATGCTTGCGGCATCCGTGCATTATCCTATCCGCGGCGCGGCGACCTTCAAGTCGACGGTCGGCACCAATGTCGCCTCCGACGCGCTCGCCAATCTCGCTTCCGGCGGCGTCACCGGCGGTGCATTGATTATCGTCGGCGAGGATTACGGCGAAGGCTCCTCGATCATGCAGGAGCGCAGCCACGCCTTTGCCATGAAGAGCCAGGTCTGGCTGCTCGATCCGCGACCGAACCTGCCGTCGATCGTCAAGGCGGTGGAGGACGGCTTCGAGCTGTCCGAGGTTTCCAACACGCCGGTCATGCTGCAGGTCCGTATTCGCTGCTGCCATGTCCACGGCCATTTCATCGCCAAGGACAACAAGCGCCCGGCAATGACTGTGGCCGATGCGCTCGAGGCGCCGCGCCGCGACACCGGCCGCATCGTGCTGCCGCCCGCGTCCTTCCTGCACGAGAAGGAAAAGGTGCAGAAACGCTGGCCGGCGGCGGTGGATTTCATCCGCGCCAACAAGATCAACGAGTTTTTCGGCCCGGAGCATGGCTCGGTCGGCATCGTCATGCAGGGCGGCATGTACAATTCGGTCATCCGGGCGCTGCAGCGGCTCGGCCTCGCCGACACTTATGGCGACACCGACGTGCCGCTCTATGTGCTGAACGCCGTATACCCGCTGGTCGATGACGAGTTCCTGTCCTTCTGCGAAGGCAAGGACGCCGTTCTCGTCGTCGAGGAAGGCCAGCCCAACTACATCGAACAGGCCTTTGCCGCGATGCTGCACAAGGCCGGCCGCGGCACCAGGCTCGTCGGCAAGGAACATCTGCCTATGGCCGGCGAATATACCGGCCAGGTGATGCTCGACGGCATCGGATCGTTCCTGCGTGCCACCATCCCGCATCTGCTGCCAAGCGAGGTCCGCGCGCCGAACAAGATCGGCGACGGGCTCGACACCGCCGACCTGATCAACGTCGTCCCGGGCCGGCCGCCCGGCTTCTGCGTCGGCTGCCCGGAGCGGCCGATCTTCGCCGCCACCAAGCTGGTCGAGCAGGAGCTGGGCAAGCACCACATCGCCTCCGACATTGGCTGCCATCTGTTCTCGATCATGCCGCCTTTCGAGCTAGGTGCCACTACCATGGGCTACGGGCTGGGGCCGGCCTCGGCTTCGGCGTTCAATTCGCCCGATGCCAAGCGCCGCTCGATCTCCTTCGTCGGCGACGGCGGCTTCTGGCACAACGGCCTGACCTCCTCGGTCGGCAATGCCGTGTTCAACAAGAATGACGGCGTCATCGTCATCGTCGACAATTTCTATTCGGCCGCGACCGGAGGGCAGGACATCCTGTCGTCCCGCGCCGGCAACAAGACCAAGTCGACCAAGCACCCGATCACCGAGGCGGTGAAGGGCATGGGCGTCAAATGGCTGCGCCACATCGACCGCACCTACGACGTAACCAGAATGCAAGACACGCTGCGCGAGGCGCTGACGACGGACGAGAAGGGCCCGAAAGTCATTGTCGCGTCGTCCGAATGCATGCTCAACCGGCAGCGCCGCGAAAAGCCGCTGGTCGACAAGGCGATCAAGGGCGGGACGCGCATAGTCAAGCCGAAATTCGGTGTCGACGAAGATATCTGCACCGGCGACCATGCCTGCATGCGGCTGTCCGGCTGTCCGTCGCTTTCGGTGAAGTCGCTCGACGATCCGTTGCGCGACGATCCGGTGGCGCATATCGACCAAAGCTGCGTCGGTTGCGGCAATTGCGGCGAGGTCGCCGATGCGGCGGTGCTCTGCCCGTCCTTCTACCGCGCCGATGTCGTCCACAATCCGAGCCGCTGGGACCGTTTCCTTGAAGCCGCGCGTCGCGCCACGATCAGTCTCTTGCAGCGGCGCCGTGAAAGCCGGCGCCTGAGATTCGCCGATGCTTGACGCCGTTCCCTCATCGCGCTCGAAAGCCGGCGCGCCGGACGACGAGCGCGTCATCAAGCTTGCCGTGCTGGCTGTCGGCGGCCAGGGCGGTGGCGTGCTGGCCGACTGGATCACCGACGTCGCCGAGCGCAATTTCTATGTCGCGCAATCAACCTCCGTTGCCGGCGTTGCCCAGCGCACCGGCGCCACCATCTATTATGTCGAAATGTGCCGCGACACCGGCCGCCTGCCGGTCTTCGCGCTGTCGCCGTCGCAGGGCGACGTCGACATCCTGATTGCCGCCGAACTGATGGAGGCCGGCCGCGCCATCATCCGCGGCTTCGTCACGCCCGAGCGCACCACGCTGATCGCCTCGTCGCACCGCATCGCCGCGGTCTCGGAGAAGATCGAGCCCGGCGACGGCCGCGCCTCGTCCTCCAAGGTGCATGCCACGGCGGAAGCCGCGGCCAAGCGCTTCATTGCCTTCGACATGGAGAAGATCGCCGCCGACAATGGCTCGATGATCTCGGCCAGCCTGCTCGGCGCGCTGGCCGGCTCCGACGCCTTGCCGTTCAGTCGCGAAAGCTATGAGCAGGCGGTCAGTGCCGGCGGCCGTGGTGTCAAGGCCAGCCTCGCCGCCTTCGGCGCCGCCTACGATCGGGCGCGCGGCATCGCGAGTGCGCCTTCGGGCGACAAGACTGCAGGGCCGGCGGCCGCTGAAACCGGCTCGGGCGCCGCGACAGAAGTCAGCGGCCCGGAAAGCCTGTTGAAGGGCTGGCAACAATTGGCGGCGCGCGTCGCCACGCTGCCTGTACCCGTGCGCGACATGGCGCTTCGCGGCCTGAAAAAAGTGGTCGACTATCAGGACGTTGCTTATGGCGGCGAGTATCTCGATAGGCTCGACCGGGCCGTCGCTCTGGACAATGCCGAACACGCCTACGCGCTGTCGATCGCCGCCGCCAAGCATCTGGCCAACGCCATGTGCTACGACGACATGATCCGCGTCGCCGACCTGAAGACGCGCTCGAGCCGCGACCGACGCGTACGCCGTGAGGTCGGCGTCAAGGACGGCTCGGTCCTGCAGGTGACCGAATATTTCCACCCGCGCATCGAGGAATTCTGCGGCACGCTGCCGGCCGGGCTCGGCAGCTACATCGAAAGCCGGCCGAAGCTCGCCGCCTTTCTCGACCGCCGCATCAATCGCGGCCGCCGCATCCGCACCGACAGTTTCGCCGGCTTTGCCGCATTGTGGTTCATCGGCGGCCTGCGCCGCTGGCGCCGCCGACTGCTGCGCCACAAGGTCGAGACCGCGCATATCGAGCGCTGGTATGCGCTGGCGCTGGGCCAAGTCGGCCAGGACTACGCGCTTGGCACGGAGATCCTCAACTGCCGCCGGCTGATCAAGGGCTACAGCGACACCCACGCCCGCGCCCAGTCGAAATTCGACCGGGTGCTGTCGGCGCTCGACCAGCTCAAGGGCCGCCCGGACGCCGCAGACTGGATCCGGCGCCTGCGCGAAGCGGCGCTGAAGGACGAGAAGGGCGACATGCTCGACGGCGCGCTGAAGACTGTGGCGTCGCTGGGCGACAATCCGGTGAAGTGAGCGGCCTTTTTCGAGGCTCGGGGCAGTGGTTGCTTCGCAGAACTACAGTCCGCTTCGCCTGGGCTGTCAACGCCCGCCGTGGCGGTCTGCCTGTTCTGTGGCCTTCGTGCCTACGGCAGCGGCAAACATATCTGCTCCAGGACAAATGACGCCCGGTTCCGAGCGGCTATTTGCCAAACATTCCCGGCCATGTGAAACGACTGTGTTGCACTCATTGCCTGCTGTTGTACCTTCAATATTCTGGAGGCGCGGGCTTGATGCTGCTTGAGCGAGAGGACCCACTTGGAGCTTTGTTGGCCGCGGCCGAGAGAGCTGCTGCCGGACATGGTGGGACCGTGCTGGTGCACGGCGAGGCGGGCCTGGGCAAGACCTCTCTGCTGCGCGAATTCGCGGAAAACGCCGACCGGGACTGCCGGGTGCTGTGGGGCTGGTGCGAGGCGCTCTTCACGCCACGCCCATTGGGCCCTCTCCAGGACATGGCCCACTTGCTCGACCCGCGCGTGGCGGCGCTGCTTGAGGAGACCGCTGCGCCGGAGCGGCTTTTCCCGGCATTGCTGAATGCGCTGCAGCGCGCCAAGGGCACGACCGTGCTCATCTTCGAGGACATGCATTGGGCGGACAATGCGACGCTCGACCTCGTAAGATATCTCGGGCGCCGCGTCTCTCTGCTCCGCACCATGCTGGTGCTGAGCATGCGCAGAGAGGATTTGAACGCCGATCACCCGCTGACCCACGTGCTCGGCGATCTTCCCGCCGCCTCCGTACGCCGCGTGACGCTTAGACCGCTGTCTCCCCAGGCGGTGACAATGCTGGCCGAACAGGCCGGCCGTTCCGCCGACGGGCTTTATCGCATTACCGAGGGCAATCCCTTCTTCGTTACCGAGCTCCTGTCCAGCAGCGAGACCGAATCGGCGCGTGTGCCCGATTCCATACGCGACGCGGTGTGGTCGCGCCTGTCGCGCCTGACGCCTGGAGAGCGCGACGTCCTGGAGGTCATGAGCATCATGCCGGGCAGCGTTGAGCCGTGGCTGATCCGGGCCCTTCTCGGGGCCGAGGCCGAAGTGCTCGTCGATCGATGTGTCGTGCGCGGATTGCTGCGGCGGGACGACCAGGGCGCGCTGACATTTCGTCACGAGCTTGCCAGGGAAGCGACGCTCGACCGGCTCTCCCCCTCTGTGCAACGCTCGCTCCATGCGAAGGTCGAAGCGGCACTCTCGGAAGTTCCGGCCTCGCAGGCAAGCGCTCTGCTTTCGCGCCGCGTGCACCACGCCGGCGGCGCCGACAATGGCGAACGCGTGCTCGAACTTGCGCCGCTCGCCGCCAGCCAAGCCGCGCGCCTGGGGGCGCATCGGGAGGCGGCCTCGCATCTGGCGACCGCACTCAGATATGTCGACCAGGCCCCGCCGGAGCTGGCCGCGCAGCTCCATGAGGACTGGGCATACGAGGCCGGGTTGGCGCTGCTTGTCTATGACGCCATCATCGAGGCCCGGCATCGCGCCATCGCTATCTGGCGGCAGCTGGGCCGGATCGACAAGGTAGGCCTTAATCTACGCTGGCTGTCGCGGCTGCACTGGCGGCGCGGCGAAGGCCCGCAGGCGGAGGAATATGCGGACCAGGCCGTGCGTGAGGTGGAAAGCCTGCCGCCCGGTCCCGAGGTGGCAATGGCCTACAGCACGCGCTCGCAGCTCCACATGCTGCACTATCGTTTCGATGAGGCGATCGAATGGGGCGAGCGCGCGATCAGTCTGGCCGATCGGCTGGGCGAGGTCGAGACGCGTGTTCACGCCCTCAACAATGTCGGAACCGCGCTCATGTTTGCCAACCGCCCCGGCGGCGTTGAGCGGCTGGAGGAAAGCCTTGCCCTGGCGCTCGAGCACGGGCTCCACGACCATGCGGCGCGGGCCTATACGAACTTTGCGGAATGCGCGGTGGTGGCCAAGGACTTCGAGCTGGCGGAGCGGCTGCTGGCCGAAGGCATCGCATTCTGCACCAGGCACGACCTCGATTCGGCGGCGCAATACCTGCTCGGCCGGCAGGCGCAGCTTTGCATGGAACAGGGCCGGTTTCGCGAGGCCGCAACCATCGCTCAGGGCGTCATGAATGTGGAACGCCTGCCGATGGTGATGCACTTGCCGGCGCTCACCGTGCTTGGCACGGTCCGCGTAAGGCTGGGCGAGACCGACGGCGTCGACCTTTTGCAGCGCGCGCTTGTGGAGGGCCAGACGACCGGCGAGCCGCAGCGTATCGTCCCGGTTCGCCTGGCGCTGGCGGAGGCGGCCTGGCTTGCCGAGGATGTCGGCGCCAGCCACGCGCAGCTTACCGAGCTGGCGGCTATGAACCTCGACAATTTCCGCCCCCGGGACCTTGGCGAATTGTCGGTCTGGTGGCGTCGATGCGGAATGCCCGGGTCGCTGCCGGCGCAATCGGCGCCGATTCCCTCGCCCTGGTCCGCCGAGCTTCTCGGCGATCCGCAGGCCGCCGCGGCGGAGTGGACGCGTTTGTCGCTGCCCTACGAGGCAGCGCTTTCCCTCATGCAGGTTCGTGGGGCGGATGCGGGGGCGGCGCTCGCTCGCGCCGTGGCGATGCTCGACCAGATCGACGCGCCCGCGGCCGCGGCGCTCGCGCGCAAGCTTGCGCAGCGTCAGGGCCTGTCAGGCCTGCTGCCGAAGGTGCAGCGCGGACCCTATGCGGCAGCCCGCCGCCATCCGCTCGGCCTGACACGGCACGAGCAGAAGGTGCTCGCCCTGATCGCCCAGGGCATCAGCAACAAGGAGGTCGCGCGACATTTGTCGCGCTCGCCCCGCACGATCGAGCATCACGTCTCCTCGCTGCTCGGCAAGCTCAATGCCGCAAACCGCATGGAAATCCTCCTGCGCCTGCGCGGCGAGCCGTGGCTGCTGACGGGCACCCATCCGCTGGAACCGCACCAGACTGGATCATGATTCCAGCCGATTCTGTCGGGATGGAACAGGCTCTGGGTAGTTCCCGCAGCAAAATTTCCGCGAAAACTGGGAAATCGACCGCCTAAAAATGGGTGGCGGTACCGATTTGCACGCCCGCCGCTCCGCGTAGGCTTCTGCTCGCAGCGTGGATGGACCTCCCAACACCACGACGCCTTCACGATCCGGGGGAGAAGGCGGGCAACGGCGGCGGAACGGGGGCCGCCGCCGGCGTCCGTCGCTGGGGCGGATCGTACCAGGAGCAGGGGCGATGTCGGCAAGCGAAAAAGCGGATGCCCAGCGGCGCTGGGCAGGACAACGATTGGCACAAGCGGTCGCGGTGCGGCTTTCAGGACCCGGAGGCTGTTATATTGCCGGCAATGTGCTGGGCCTCGGCATGGCCATGTTCATGCAGATTCGGCTGGCGTTAACCGAGGCGAGCAGCACTTTCGCCGCGCCTCTAATTTTCGGCCACGACCTCGCCGGCGGCTGGAACTCACTGGCGCTGCTGGTGGCGAGCGCCATCTTCTTGCGCAGCGGCGAGGAGTATCATCGCGCCCTCAGCAACGGACATCTCGACCCGTCGGCAATACAGCGCGCAGATTTTCTGTCCGGCACCGGGTCATTGGTGCTCGGGTCAAGTCTGCTGCTCGTCGGCAATCCAATCCTGGTCGTGACATCGGGGTTGCTCCATGCCGTGGGCAAGTTCGGCAGCGCCTTCAGGCTCGGCGCGCATGGCGTGGTGCTCTTCGGCCTTGAAGTGCCGGAGCTCTTCCGCCTTTCGGTACTGCTCAGCCGCTTTCCGGCAATCATCGTCACCGCGACCGAAGTCGCCCGCGTCATTGCTGACGCTCGCACCGATCAGATCCAGGCTCTCGCAATGCCTGCGACGCTTCTCGTCTGTTACCTGCTTTGGGCGCGCGGGGATATTCTTCTATTTGGAAAGTAAATCCGAAAACATCTAAGCATTTTAGCGTCGCATGGTGAGAAATAGGGAGTGGGAGCGCGACGGTGATTCTTCTCTAATCTGTAACCGGCGCAGCAAACGGGAGACTGGCATGTCAAGTTCGCTTATTCTGTCGACGGCGATGCTGCAATTCCTGGCGGCATATACGGTGATCATGATCACGCCAGGCCCTATTGGCCTCGCGACCGGCAGCCTTGCCTCCTTGCACGGCTTTGGCAGGACGATCCCGCTGGTGGCCGGGATCGGCGCCGGCACCGCCGTGCTGGCGGTCCTGGTGGCGTTTGGCGCCGTTCATCTTTCCGGGTGGCTGTCGGTGCCGGCGGTCAAGATCGCCGGTGCGGCCGTCCTTGGCTGGATGGCCCTGCGCATCGCCAGAACGGCGCCGCCGGCCATCGGCGAAGCGCCTCGGCAGGCCGGATTGTTTGCCGGAGGGTTTCTCATCAGCATTCTCTCGCCTGAAACCGCCACTTTCTTCGCCGTCGCCTTCATGGGGCTGATGCTGCCGATCCGGACCTCGAACGAGATGCTGATGGTCGCGGCCATCGTCGCCATCATCGACATAGGCTGGTACGGATTCCTGGCCGTCGCGCTTTCGCGTCCGCTCGTGCGCGCTGCCGCGGTGCGGCATCATCGCGCCATCTGTCGGGCGGCGGGGATCGTGCTGGCAATGCTCGCCCTCGTCTCGGCGGCGTCAGCTTTTCCACTCGGCTGAGCGCTGGTTGAAGCAGGCGCGCGGGATAGGCCGTTTGGTGCCGCTTAGGTGACTCGAACACCTGACCCCATCATTACGAATGATGTGCTCTACCAACTGAGCTAAAGCGGCCCGGGAAGCCGAGCTTCCAAGATGGGCTGCGTGATAGACGCAACCGGCCGCGAATTCAAGATGGCAGTCGCGATTTCAGGACGAGGCAATTGGTGCCGCCTCCGGCCGGGCGCAAGGGCAGCCGCCGCGCGGATCTGCCGTTGGCCGCGTGATGCCGTCCCGTCCGCCACGTTGGCGGTGGCAGGAAAATCAGCGAAAAATGTTGATTCCTTTACCGAAAACCGCCGAAATGAGCTTTGTGCCCCTCGGCAAGGCAGAATGCGGCCGCTCGCTTGTTGATTGATTGGTCGCCTGCGGCTAACGATCATGGCAATGTGAGTGAAATTGCAGAGGGAATTCGCTTGGACGCGATCGAAAAAGCGATCCGCAACGCCTTCGAGAAAGGCAATGCCGACGACCGGGCATTTCGCGAGCGGGTCTATCGATCGGCTTTCGCGGCACTCGACCGTGCCCTACAGGCCAATCCAAACGTCACCGTGGAAGTCGCCATCAAGCGGCGCAAGGCGGTCCAGGCGAAGATCACCGAAATCGAATCGGAATTCCTGCCGGCGGTTGCCGACGTCGCCGCGCCGACCGACAGTTTGGAGGCAGCACCGGAGGTGGAGCCCCCGGCCGAAGCTGAAGCCGCGCCGTCGCCCGATGTCGTCGTTGACGGTCCGGCGCAGCCGCCCGAATCCGATGCGCCGCGGTCGCGCGTCCTGCCGGTCGTTCCCGACATCATGCCCGATGCGCCTGTTGCCGAGGCGCCGGTGATCGACATGGGGGCCTCGGTTCCGACCGAAGCCGACGCCGAAACCGACGACGCGGAAGTGACGCCCGACCGCGACGACCGGCGGGCGAGGCGGCGGCGCCTGCCCTTGACCGCGATCTTCTTCGGTGTGACGCTGCTCGCAGCCGCCGGCATCGGCCTTTATTTCGCCAACCAGACCGGCGTCTTCAAATCGGCGACCGAGCTCGACACGGCGCCGCCGGAAGCGCCGCCAACGGTCGACGGCGATGATTTCACGCCGGACGACACCGCTTCGCCGCCGAAGCAGGGCGAGGCGGACCAGGCGCACGACTGGATCAACGTCTTTTCGCCGGGTGACCCGACGCAGGTCAATGCACCGTCGGACACCAAGGCCGACGTCATCCAGGACGAAAGCGGTTCCTTCCTGCGCATCCGCTCGGGGGCATCCGGCTCGGCCATCAGCTTCGACGTCGGACAAGGCGTGCTGGAAAAACTGGCCGGCAAGCATGCCACATTCGACATCATCGCGCGCTCCGAGGAGGGCCAGGAGACGCAGATTTCCGTCGATTGCAATTTCGGCGAACTCGGCGACTGCGGCCGCAAGCGCTATGCCGTCGGTCGCGAGCGCAATGAATATCTGTTCGACGTGCGCTTTCCCAACAAGCGTCCGGGCGCTGCCGGCACCATCGCCATTAATTCCGACTTCGACAAGCAGGGCAAGTCGGTCGACATCTACGAGATCCGCGTTTCAGTCGTTCCCTAAAGCACGTCGCGTTCCGGCCTCATGCGACGCGCTTCAGGTTCTTGTTCTGTTGCATGTCGTTACCGCAAAACCGCTGCACTCTTTTTTGCGCGACATGCATTAACTATCGAGCAGCGCCTGCAGCGTCTCGATGCGGTCGGCTTCGGCCGCCGGCTTGTCCCAGCGCAGCCGCGAAATGCGCGGAAAGCGCATGGCGACGCCGGATTTGTGCCGCGTCGAGCGGTTGAGCCCTTCGAATGCTACCTCAAGCACCAGCCCGTTCCTGCGGTCGGCACGCACCGAGCGGACCGGGCCAAAGCGCTCGATCGTATTGTCGCGGACATATTTGTCGATCTGCCTCAGTTCCTCGTCGGTGAAGCCGAAATAGGCTTTTCCCACCGGGACTAGCTCCTCCGATCCTTCCGGCCCGGACCAGACGCCGAATGTGTAGTCGGAATAGAAGCTCGAGCGTTTGCCGTGGCCGCGCTGGGCGTACATCAGCACGGCGTCGACCGTGTGCGGATCGCGCTTCCATTTGAACCACGGGCCCTTCGGCCGACCGGCCACATACGGCGAATCCCAGCGCTTCAGCATGACGCCTTCGATGACCGGATGCAGCGGCTTGCGGCGCAATTCCTCGAGTGCCTGCCAGTTGGTGAATTCGACCAGCGGCGACAGATCGAAGCGGCTCGGATCGAGCGTCCTGACGAAGGCCTCGAGCCGGCCGCGCCGTTCGCGGAAGGGAAGTCCGCGCAAATCCTCGTCACCAATCTGCAGCGCATCGTAGCACCGCATGAAGGCGGGGTATTGCTGCTGGATCTTGGGTGACACGGTCTTGCGGTTCAGCCGCTGCTGCAGGTCCGAGAACGTGCCCGTCGCCTGCCTGGGGTCACCGACCAGAAGCTCGCCGTCGAGGGCTCCTGAAAAATCCATGGCCTCGGCAAGATCCGGAAAGGCACCGGAGACATCGTCACCGGTGCGTGAATAGAGCCGGCGAATGCCGCCTTCGCAAACCGCCTGGACGCGGATGCCGTCCCATTTCCATTCGGCCGCGTAGTCGGCCGGGTCGAGCCTTTCGAGGTCGCCGTCGCCGACGGCGTTCGACAGCATCACTGGCCTGAACAGCGCCAGCGCCGTCTTCCTGGGTTTTTCCGCTTTACCCTCCAGCCAGGCGAACAGCCCGATATAGGGCGGCGTCAGCCCGTGCCAGAGTTCCTCGATCTCGGCGATATCGACCTTGCCGAAATCGGCTAGCGCCTGCTTGGCCAGCCGCGCCGAGACGCCGATGCGCAGGCCGCCGGTGACCAGCTTTATGATGGCGAAGCGCGCCGAAGTGCTGGCGCTGTCGAGCAGCCGGGCCAGCACCTGCGGCCCGTCGGAGCGGCTCGCCGCCTGCAGCTTGGCCACCACCTCGGCCAGCGTCGGCTCGTGGTTCGCAATATCGAGAGGCGATTGCGGCCAGACCAGCGACACGGTCTCGGCCAGGTCGCCGACATAGTCGTAGGAATAGCCGAACAGCACCGGATCCATGCGCTCGATCACCAGTGTGCGCAGCATCGCCGGCTTGACCGCGGCGATGGACAGATCGCCGGTAATGGCCGCCAGCGCCAGCCCGCGATCCGGATCCTCGACGCTGCGAAAATAGTCGGTCAACAGCGTCAGCTTGCCGTTGCGCGACGGCGTCAGCACCAGCCGGTCGAGAAGCTCGGCGAAGCGGTTCATCGGAGGGGCGACGCCAATGGGAAAGGCTTGCGACAGAGCGCCGTACCGGCGATTGCTGGATCCAAAAACACCATCAATCGCCCTCGTCCTCATAACCAACCAGATGCAGCGGCCTGGCGGCGATGCCTTCGAGTTCGCACCAGCGCACCAGCGCCTCCTCGCGGCCATGCGTTACCCAGATTTCTTCGGCGCCGGTCTCCTTGATCGTTGCTGTCAGCTCGTCCCAGTCGGAGTGATCGGAGATGATCAGCGGCAGCTCGACGCCGCCCTGCTTGGCGCGCTGGCGGATGCGCATCCAGCCTGAGGCGAAGCACGACATCGGATCGGGAAAACGCCGCGCCCAGCGATCGGCGAAGGCGGATGGCGGGCCGACGACGATGGCGCCCGCAAAGTCGCTTTTTTGGCCGGTCTCGACGGTCGCCGGTTCCAATGTGCCGAGATCGATGCCCTGGCTCTGGTAATATTCGCTGAGCTTGGCCAGCGCGCCGTGGATGTAGATCGGCTTTTCGTAGCCGGCATCGCGCAGCAGCCGCATGACGCGCTGCGCCTTGCCCAGCGCATAAGCGCCGACCAGATGCGTTCTCTCGGGAAACTGTTCGGTCGATTTCAGCAGCCGGGCGATCTCTTCGGAATCGGGCGGATGCCGAAACACCGGCAGGCCGAACGTCGCCTCGGTGATGAAGACATCGCATTTGAGCGGCTCGAACGGCTCGCAGGTCGCGTCCTTCTGGCGTTTATAGTCGCCGGACGCGACGATGCACGTGCCCTGGTGCGCGACCTTGATCTGGGCCGAGCCCAGCACATGGCCGGCCGGGTGAAAGCTGACGGTGACGCCGTCGAGCGCAATCGTCTCGCCGAGCACGGCGGCTTGCGTCGTTCCGGCAAAACTGTCGCCGTAGCGCAGCCCCATGATGTCGAGCGTCTGCTGCGTCGCCATCACCGAGCGGTGGCCGGAGCGGGCATGGTCGGAATGGCCATGTGTGATCAGCGCCCGGTTGACCGGCCGCACCGGGTCGATGAAGAAATCGCCGGGCGGGCAATACAGCCCTTCCGGCCGGGGATGAAGCAGGTCGCTGGCGCGCATGGCCCCAAGATAGGCGCTAATTCCGGCGCGGGAAGCCTGTTGTAAGTCACTGCTGACTCCAGCATAGAGCGCAAGCCGGCTGCAAACACCCGGCGGAACCCGATCGCATGAAACCGCTCCAGACCTCGTCCGGCGATTTGACCGCCGACCGCCGCGCCGACTATGCCGAAATGCTTTATGCATCCGGCGATCATGCGGCAGCGGCGGAATTGCTGCTCGGCGCGCTCGAACTGGCGCCGCAATGGCCAGCCGGCTGGTTCCGCCTCGGCGAGATGCAGGAAGCGGCGGGCGCGCGCGATCGTGCCGCGCAGGCCTGGACGACGGCGCTGCGGCTGGACCCGGCGGACAGGCTCGGCGCGGTGCTCAAGCTGCAATTGATCGGTATGGCGGCGGCGGCACAGGCGCCGCCCAGCGCCTTTGTCGAGACGCTTTACGACCACTATGCCGGGAGTTTCGAGGCTGAACTAGTCGACAGGCTCGGCTACCGCCTGCCCGAATGCCTCGACCGCGCCATCCAGGCGGCACGGCCGGGCCGGTTTTCGCTGGTGCTCGATCTCGGCTGCGGCACCGGCCTCATGGGCCAGAAGCTGCGGCCGATCGCCGACCGGCTGGAGGGTTACGACATCTCGGCCGGCATGCTGAGGCAGGCGAGCGCCAAAGGCGTCTACGATCTGCTCGTCAAGACGGATCTGCAGGACTTTTGCTATTCTGGCCCGAAAGCCGATCTGGTGACGGCGGCCGATGTGTTCATCTATGTCGGCCTACTTGAAAAGGTGGTGAACAAGATTGCAGGAATGCTTGCCGGCGGCGGTCTGTTTGCGTTCTCCGTCGAGACGCTCCCGGGCGGAGAATCGTCTGACAGCGCCGGCTTCGCCTTGCAGCCGTCGCGCCGCTACGCGCATTCGCAAGGCTATGTAGAGCGCGTTCTGGATGCCGACGGCTTTTCGATCCTGTCGCTGCAGGCAACGATCATCCGGCAGGATCGCCGCGAACCGGTCGAAGGGCTGGCCGTAGTGGCAAGCTTGCTTTCCGGCAGCGTAAAATCTGGCTAAGACTTCTGCCGCTGCGCATGAGAAGCCGCAGCTGCGAAAGACAAGGAGCACGTTCATGCGCTGGAACATGACGGTCTTGGCATCTTGCCTGGCGATGGCCGGCTGCGTCGGCAATTCGATGTCCGAACGGCAGGACGAAAACGTCCAGTCCTCGCTGCTATATGACAAGGTGCCTTGCGATCAATTGCTGGCGCAACGAAACGGCCTGGCGCAGCAATATCATCTGCCGGTGGACGCCAAGCCGTCGTTCTCCAACCCGGCGACGGGCTTTGGCCCGTTCACGCCGGATATGCGCTCAAAAGCCAAACGCGACGCCGACCAGGCAAGCGGCAAGATCGACGCCATGAACCGGTCGATCAGCCGGCGCGAATGCGGCAAGCCGGCCAAACAGAACAAGCTCGGCCTGACCTGACCGGATCCTAATCCGCCACCTTCCACTGCTCGCGCGAGGCGCTGGCGGGATAGACGCCGAGGATGCGCATTTCGCGCGAGAAAAAGCGCAACTCGTCGAGGGCCAGCTTCACCAGCGGATCGTCGGGATGACCCTCGATATCGGCGTAGAACAGCGTCGCTGTAAACGCGCCGAGCTGGTAGCTTTCCAGCTTGGTCATGTTGATGCCATTGGTGGCGAAGCCGCCCATCGCCTTGTAGAGCGCCGCCGGCACATTGCGGACGCGGAAGATGAAGGTCGTCATCATCCTGGCGTCGGCCGAGGGACGTTCGGCCCATTGCTTGTTCTTGGTCAGCACGACGAAGCGGGTGACGTTGCTGTCGGTGTCCTCGACATTCTCCTCGATGATGTCGAGTCCGTAGAGCGTCGAGGCCAGCGCCGGTGCCAGCGCCGCCATGGTGCGGTCCTTCATCGCGGCGACCATCTTGGCGGCGCCCGCGGTGTCGCCGGCCACCGTCGCCTTCCAGCCGTTCTTGCGGATGTATTTGCGGCATTGGCCGAGCGCGTGGATGTGGCTGTGCACGGTCCTGATCTCGTCGCGCCTGACGCCGGGCAGCACCATCAGCTGGAAGTGGATCGGCAGAAAGTATTCGCCGATGATGTGCAGCTTCGATTCCGGCAAGAGGTGATGGATGTCGGCGACGCGGCCGGCAATGGTGTTCTCGATCGGGATCATCGCCAGATCGGCCTTGCCGGTCTCGACGGCGTTGAAGGCGTCCTCGAAGGTCGGGCACGGCAACGGCTCCATTGACGGGAACATGTTGCGGCAGGCGGTGTCGGAATTGGCGCCCGGCTCGCCCTGGAAGGATATTTTGTTGGTCTTTTCAGGCATGCGCGGAGTCTCGGGAATTGAGGGAATTTCTTAGTCGGAAAGGAGCGCCCTGGCGCGTTCGAGATCGTCCGGCGTGTCGACGCCAAGCGGCACCGACTGCACGATCTCCGCATCGATGCGCATGCCGGCCTCAAGCGCCCGCAACTGCTCCAGCCGCTCGCGGCGCTCCAGCGGCGACGGCCTCAGCGCAACGAAGCGTTCGAGCGCGGCGCGGCGATAGGCATAGAGGCCGATATGATGGTAGAGCGGGCCTTCGCCCCAAGGGGCGGTGGCGCGGGTGAAATAGAGCGCCCTGAGCCGCGTCGTCGAGAGTGGCGAGCCGACCAGCTTGACGACGTTCGGATTGGTCTTTTCCTCGTCGCGTACGATCTCGACGCAGAGCGTGGCGATATCCACCGCTGCGTTCTCGAAAGGCTTCAGCGCGGCGCCGATAACAAGGGGGTCGATGGTCGGCAGATCGCCCTGCACATTGACGATGATCTCGACGCTGTTGCCAGGGTCGAGGATGGTCAGCGCTTCGAAGATGCGGTCGGAACCGGTTTCGTGGTCCGCCCGCGTCATCACCGCCTCGAAACCATGCGCGCGCATCGCCTCCGCAACGCCTTGCGTGTCGGTGGCGACGACGACCCGGCCGAGCCCCGCCTCGGCAGCACGGCGGGCGACGTGGACGATCATCGGAGTGCCGGCGATGTCGGCCAGCGGCTTGCCCGGCAGGCGCGTCGAGGCCATGCGGGCCGGGATCAGGATGAGCGTGGACATGAGGCGGGCAGGGGCTCGAAAAAGAGGGGGACAAAAGTGGCAAAAGGTCTCACTGGCAGCGCCCTTATAGGTGTTGCAACGCCGGAGCAAAAGACCTAGTTTCCGCGCGATTTGACCGCCTCGCAGGGTGGTTCACGATACCGACGGACGGAGTGGACGGATCGGTCCGCCGGAAAAGGGAGCCTGGGGCGTATGGATTCCAACGAAGTCAACAAGCTGCTCGCCGGCTTTCTCGGCACGGTGTTCATCGTCTTTTCCGTTGGCATCGTATCCGACGCGCTGTTTGCCTCGCCGGCGCCGGAAAAGCCCGGCTTCGCCATCGAGGCGACCGAGCCCGCCGAAGGCGGCCCGGCCGCTCCCGCTGCGGCCGTGAAGCCGATCGCCGAGCTGCTGACCACCGCCAACGCCGAAGCGGGCGCCGCCATCTTCAAGAAATGCCAGGCTTGCCACTCCGGCGAAAAGGGTGGCCCCAACAAGGTTGGGCCCGATCTCTGGGACATCGTCGACCGTCCGGTCGCCGAGCATGAGGGCTTTGCCTATTCGGCCGGCATGAAGGAGTTCTCCAAGGGCGGCAGCGAGAAGTGGACCTACGACAATCTCAACCACTTCATCACCTCGCCGAAGAAGTTCGTGAAGGGCACCGCGATGGGCTTCGCCGGCCTGCCGAAGGATGAGGACCGCGCCAACGTCATCGCCTATCTGCGCACGCTGTCGGACAATCCGAAGCCGCTGCCGGCGCCCGGCGCCTCGGCCGAAAACGCGCCCGCCAAGCCGGCCGAAGGTGCAGCCCCTGCCAAGCCGGCAGAAGGCGCGGCGCCAGCCGCCCCGGCGGCACCCGCAAAATAACAAAACTGTAATGACATTATCCTTGAAAAAGCCGGGTTCAGCCCGGCTTTTTCGTTAGGAAAAATGCATATGCGACGACAAAGCCGCTCGGTTGCGGTTTTCAGCGCCGCCAAATGATCTAGATTGGGCCCAGACGCTATGGTGACGGCGCTATATCGCGAAGAGGAGAACGCATGACGGTTGGCCGAGCGCGGGCGCTTCTGAAATCAGTGCTGTTTGTGGCTGCTTTTGCCGGCGTCCTGCAGGCGGCCTTCGCGGACGAATGGCGCACGACCTCGTCGCTGATCGGCGAATCCAAATACGGCGACAATTTCCAGCACTACGACTACGTCAATCCGGATGCGCCGAAGGGTGGCACGCTGAATTCGGTGGTGCTCGGCACGTTCGACAGCTTCAATCCCTACATCGTGCAGGGTTCGCCGGCCGCCGGCTTCGCGGCCTTCGGCGGCGGCCTGCTCTACGACACGCTGATGGAGCAGGCGACCGACGAGGGCAGCACCAGCCATCCGCTGATCGCCGATGCCTACAAATATCCGGCCGACTATTCCTCGGCGACCTACCGGCTCGACCCGCGGGCCAAATGGCATGACGGGCAGCCGATCACCACCGAGGACGTGATCTGGTCGTTCCAGGTGCTGAAGGCCAACAGCCCGATGTACAGCCGCTATTTCGAAAACGTCACCGACGCCGTCGCGGTGTCCGACCGCGAGGTCGAATTCCACTTCAGCCAGAGGGGCAACCGGGAGCTGCCGAAGATCATCGGCGATCTCGTTGTGCTGCCCAAGCACTGGTGGGAAGGCACCGACGCTAACGGCAAGAAACGCGACGTCACCAAATCGACATTGGAGCCGCCGCTGGGGTCGGCCGCCTACAAGATCGCCAGCTTCAAGCCGGGTTCGGAAATCGTCTGGCAGCGTGTGCCCGACTACTGGGGCGCCAAACTGCCGGTAAAGATCGGTCGCGAGAATTTCGACAGGCAGCATTTCAGCTACTTTCTCGACGACAATGCCGCCTGGCAGGCCTTTACCAAGGGCGGCCTTGAAGACATCAAGCAGGAAAATAGTTCGAGGCGCTGGAACACATTCTATGATTTTCCGGCGGTCAAGGCCGGCGACGTCATCAAGAAGGAATTCAAGACCGCATCGCCCGAACCGATGCAGGCCTTCATGCTCAACACCAGGCGCCCGCTGTTCCAGGATCGTCTGGTACGCGCCGCGCTGATGTATCCGCTCGACTTCGAGACGATGAACCGGACCCTGTTTTTCGGCTCCAACACCCGCACCAGCAGCTATTTCCAGGGCACTGAACTGGCGTCGAGCGGCCTGCCGCAAGGCAAGGAACTGGAAATCCTCGAGCAGTACCGCGACAAGCTGCCGCCTGAAGTCTTCACCCAGGAATTCAAGCTGCCGGTCTACGACACCCCGCAGGCGGAGCGCAAATATCTGAAGACCGCGGTCGATCTGTTCGCCAAGGCGGGCTGGGTGATCAAGGGCGGCAAGATGGTCAATGCCAAGACTGGCGAACCGTTCAAATTCGAAATCCTCGGCTGGAACGACACCGACCAGGTCATCGCCAGCCCGTATATCGCCAATCTGCGCAAAATCGGCGTCGACGCCACACTGCGCCTGAGCGACCAGACCCAGTACATCAACCGCGTCAAGCATTTCGATTACGACGTCATCATAGGGCAACTTGGCCAGTCGGACTCTCCCGGCAACGAACAGCGCGACTTCTGGAGCTCCAAGGCTGCCGATACGCCCGCGTCGCGCAATTACGCCGGCATCAAGAATCCGGTCGTCGATGCGCTGGTCGACCGCGTCATCTTTGCCACCGACCGCGACGATCTGGTTGCCGCCACCCATGCGCTCGACCGGGTGCTGCTGTGGAACTACTATGTCGTGCCGCAATATTACCGCGCCGTGGTCTGGCTGGCCTACTGGAACAAGTTCGGCATGCCGGAAAAACAGCCCGCCTATAGCGGCGTCGACCAGAATTCCTGGTGGGTCGATCCGGTCAAGGAAAAGGCGCTGGCGGCCAAATACAAGAGTGGCAATTGATGACGGCGCTACCCCGTCGCGACTTCCTCGCCCTGGGCGGTGCCGCCGCCGCTGCGGCACTGCTGCCAGGCCGAGCTTTCGCCGCCATTCCGACCGGCGTGAAACTGCACGGGTTGTCGGCTTTTGGCGATCTCAAATACGGGCCGGATTTCACGCATTTCGACTATGTCAATCCGGACGCTCCCAAGGGCGGCCGGATGAATTTCGCCCCGCCGAACTCCACCCTCAATCAGAGCTTCCTGACTTTCAACACGCTGAACTCGCTGGTGTTGAAAGGGGATTCGCCGCCGCGCACCGAGCTCTGCTTCGATTCCTTGATGGCAAGGGCAGTCGATGAGCCGGATTCGGTCTATGGCCTGCTTGCCGAATCCGTTACCTTGTCGCAGGACCGCAACGGCTTCCGCTTCAGCCTGCGGCCACAAGCGCGCTTCCATGACGGCTCGCCGCTGACGGCTGAGGACGTTGCCTTCGCCTTGAACCTCTACAAAGACCGGGGACACCCGAATCTTTCCCAAGCGCTGCGACATATGACGAATGCGGTCGCAGTCGATCCGCTTACGGTCAACCTTACCTTCAACGGCCAGCAATCCGCGCAGAATATCCTCGCCATCGTCGTAATGCCGATCGTGTCCAAAGTTTTCTACACTGCCAATGATTTCGACGCCTCGACGATGACCCCACCGCTCGGTTCCGGGCCGTACCGAATGGGGCGGGTCGTGGCCGGGCAGACCATCGAATATGAACGCGTCGCCGATTATTGGGGGCGCGATCTCGCCGTCAACCGCGGGCTTAATAATTTCGACCGTATCCGTATCGATTTCTACCTTGATCGCCAGGCAGCCTTTGAAGCGTTCAAGAAAGGCGATACGCATTTTCGCGAGGAGTTCACCGCGCGGGTATGGGCGACCGGCTACGACTTTCCAGCGCTGAAGGATGGCAGGGTCGTCAAACGCGAATTTCCCGGCGAGAAAACGCCATCCATGCAGGCTGTCGCACTCAATCAGCGCCGTCCGCAGTTCCGCGACATTCGCGTGAGACAGGCAATCGCCTATTGCTTCGACTTCGAATGGACCAGGCGGGTTCTGTTTTTCGACTCCTACGAGCGTTCGCAATCGAACTTCGAGCGGTCGGACTACAAGGCCAAGGGCCTGCCCTCACCCCAGGAATTGAAACTGCTGGAGTCGTTTCGAGCCGAGTTGCCGCCGGAGACCTTCGGCGATCCGGTGATGCAACCCGTCTCCGACGGTTCGGGCCACGACCGCAAGCTGCTGCGCGAGGCTTCGAGACTGCTTGCCGAAGCCGGCTGGAAGCGAACGGGCAATTTCGTCGTCAATGACAAGGGCGACCGGCTGCGGGTGGAAATGCTGGCCGAGGACGATGGCCTCGTTCGCATCTTCCTTCCGTGGTCCGAGAATATGAAGGCGATCGGCATCGACGCTTCGGTCCGGCAGGTCGATTCGGCGCAGTTTGAAGCGCGGCAGAGCAATTTCGACTTCGACTTCAACATGCTCGCATGGTCGATCGGAGCGACGCCAACCGCCGATGGTTTGGAGATCCTCTATGCTTCCCGGATGGCGAAAACGCCGGGGATGCGCAACTATCCGGGTACGGAAAGCAAAGCCATCGACGCGCTGATCGAGGCAGTCGGCAAGGCGCAGAGCCGGATCGAACTCGTCACCGCGCTCAACGCGCTCGATCGGGTCTTGCGCGCGCGGCTAGACTGGATTCCAACATACCATCTGGCGAATCACCGGGCTGCCTTCTGGGACATGTTCGGCTTTCCCGCTCAAAAGCCGGATTACGACTTTCCGGTCGAGACGTCGTGCTGGTTCGACAAAGACAAGGCGGCAAAAATTGGCAAAGCCTGAATTTCTTGCGAGCGCTGGCGCCGCCCCTCACCTGCCTGCCGGCATCCTCTCCCCGTATAGCGACGGGGAGAGGGGCGCTTTCATCGATGGTTTCGCCGATCATAAGCGTCGCAATAGAAGCGCCGAGACTACGGCCAGCCCCTTTCTCCCCGTCACTATACGGGGAGAAATGTCCGGCAGGACAATGAAGGGCGGCACCGTCTTCGGCAATTGGCCTGGGGCGATTGCCTTAGGTGCACCTTCAGACACAATGGTCGTCCTCAAGGAGGGTAAAGCCTGATGGGCGCCTACATACTGCGCCGCATCCTTTTGATGATCCCGACGCTGTTCGGCATCATGGCGGTGTCGTTTGCCGTCATCCAGTTTGCTCCGGGCGGGCCGGTCGAGCAGGTCATCGCCAGGCTGACCAACCAGGGCGGCAGCGATCGCCTCGGCGGCGGCGGGGGTGATGCCGGCGGCGCCAATGTCGATGTCGCCGGCGACGTCGGCTCGAAATACCGCGGCGCGCAAGGGCTCGATCCGGAATTCATCAAGAAGCTGGAGAAGCAGTTCGGCTTCGACAAGCCGCCGCTCGAGCGCTTCGGCATGATGCTGTGGAACTATCTCCGCTTCGATTTCGGCGACAGCTATTTCCGCGACATATCGGTGCTCGACCTGATCCTGGAAAAGATGCCGGTGTCGATCTCGATCGGGCTGTGGATCACGCTCTTGTCCTATCTGATCTCGATCCCGCTCGGCATCCGCAAGGCGGTCAAGGACGGCTCCACTTTCGACGTCTGGACCAGCGGCGTCGTCATCGTCGGCTACGCGATTCCGGGCTTCCTGTTCGGCATCTTGCTGATGGTGCTGTTTGCCGGCGGCTCGTTCTGGGACTGGTTTCCGCTGCGCGGCATCACCTCCGACAATTGGGACCAGCTGTCCTGGCCGCAGCGGATCGTCGACTATTTCTGGCATATGACCCTGCCGCTGACCGCGCTGGTATTATCGGCCTTCGCCACGACGACGCTTTTGACCAAGAATTCCTTCCTCGAGGAAATCCGCAAGCAATATGTGGTCACCGCCCGCGCAAAGGGCCTGTCGGAGCGGCAGGTGCTTTATGGCCACGTCTTCCGCAACGCCATGCTGATCGTCATCGCCGGTTTTCCCGGTGCCTTCATCTCGGCATTCTTCACCGGGTCGCTGCTGATCGAGAACATCTTTTCGCTCGACGGCCTCGGCCTGCTTGGTTTCAACTCGGTGGTGCAGCGCGACTATCCGGTGGTCTTCGCCAATCTCTACATCTTCTCGCTGCTTGGCCTGTTCGTCGGCCTGCTGTCCGATCTGATCTATACCTGGGTCGATCCGCGCATCGACTTCGAGCGGAGAGACGTCTGATGGCGCAGGTGACAGCCGAAACGGCGCCGCCTCGGATCGCGCGGCCCTTTCTGTCGCCGCTCAACCAGCGGCGCCTGCAGAACTTCAAGTCCAACCGGCGCGGCTACTGGTCGTTGTGGATTTTCCTGTTCCTGTTCGTGCTGTCGCTGGTTTCCGAACTGATCGCCAACGACAAGCCGATCATCGCCTCCTACAAGGGCGAGATCCTGTTCCCGGTCCTGGTCGCCTATCCCGAGGAGAAGTTCGGTGGCTTCTATGCGGTCACCGACTACCGCGACCCGGTCATCCAGGACGAGATCAACGCCAATGGCTGGATGGTCTGGCCGCCGGTGCGCTACTCCTACCAGACCGTCAACAACGCTATTCCCGAAGCAGCACCGACCAAGCCGTCCTGGCTCTACGACAAGAAGACGCGCTGCAACCAGTATCCGAAAGGCGAGGCAGACCCCAATTGCAACGTCGGCAACTGGAACTGGCTGGGCACCGACGACCAGGCCCGCGACGTGCTGGCGCGCGTCATCTACGGCTTCAGGATCTCGGTGCTGTTCGGGCTGATCCTGACTGCCGGCTCGGCGCTGATCGGCGTGGCGGCCGGCGCTTTGCAGGGCTATTTCGGCGGCTGGACCGATCTTCTGTTCCAGCGCTTCATCGAGATCTGGTCGGCGATCCCGGTGCTGTATCTGCTCTTGATCGTTGCCGCCATCCTGCCGCCCGGCTTCTTCATCCTGCTCGGATTGATGCTGCTGTTCTCCTGGGTGGCACTGGTCGGCGTGGTGCGGGCCGAGTTCCTGCGCGCCCGTAACTTCGAATATGTCAATGCGGCGCGCGCGCTCGGCGTGTCCAACGTCACCATCATGTTCCGGCATCTGCTGCCCAACGCCATGGTGGCGACCCTGACCTTCCTGCCCTTCCTGCTCAGCGGCTCGATCTCGACGCTGACCTCGCTCGACTATCTCGGCTTCGGCCTGCCGCCCGGCGCCGCCTCGCTGGGTGAGTTGCTGAAGCAGGCACAGCGCAATCTCAACGCGCCATGGCTCGGCATTTCCGGCTTCGTCGTCATCTCGCTGATGCTGTCGCTGCTGGTCTTCGTCGGCGAGGCCACGCGCGACGCCTTCGATCCGCGCAAGACGTTCAGATGAGCGACACCCCGCTGCTTTCGGTCCAGGATCTCAGCGTCGCCTTCACGCAAGCCGGCGACCAGTCGATGGCCGTCGACCATATTTCCTTCGACCTTGCCAAGGGCGAGACGGTGGCGCTGGTCGGCGAATCCGGCTCCGGCAAGTCGGTCACCGCGCTGTCGGTTCTGAAGCTGCTGCCCTATCCGACCGCCAGCCACCCGTCGGGAAAGATCCTGTTCCTCGGCGCCGACCTGCTTGCCGCCGACGAGAGAGACCTGCGCCGCGTGCGCGGCAACAAGATCACCATGATCTTCCAGGAGCCGATGACCTCGCTCAACCCGCTGCATACGATAGAGCAGCAGATCGTCGAGGTATTGAAGCTGCATCAGGGCCTGGGCGATCGCAAAGCCAAGGCGCGCACGCTGGAACTTCTGCGCGAGGTCGGCATCCGCGAGCCGGAGAAGCGGCTCGACGCCTATCCGCACCAGCTTTCCGGCGGCCAGCGCCAGCGCGTCATGATCGCCATGTCGCTGGCCAACGAGCCTGAACTTTTGATCGCCGACGAGCCGACGACGGCGCTCGACGTCACCGTCCAGGCGCAGATCCTCGAGCTGCTCGCCGGCCTGAAAAGCCGCAAGAACATGTCGATGCTGTTCATCACCCACGATCTCGGCATCGTCAGGAAGATCGCCGACCGGGTCTGCGTGATGACCAAGGGCAAGATCGTCGAGACCGGCCCGACCAACGAGATATTCGCCAATCCGCAGCACGCCTACACGCGGCATCTGCTTGCCGCCGAGCCGAAAGGCAAGCCGCCGGCGGCCAACCAGGCCGCCAAGCCGGTGATGGTCGGCAAGGACGTCAAGGTCTGGTTTCCGATCAAGAAGGGCTTCTTCCGGCGCACCGTCGACAATGTGAAGGCGGTCGACGGCATCGACGTCACCGTGCGGGCCGGCCAGACACTTGGCGTCGTCGGCGAATCCGGCTCAGGCAAGACGACGCTCGGCCTGGCACTGGCCAGGATGATCTCGTCGACCGGGACCATCCAGTTCAACGGACGCGGCATCGATCAGCTGTCCTTCAACGAAATGCGGCCGTTGCGGCGCGAGTTGCAGATCGTCTTCCAGGATCCGTTCGGTTCGCTCAGTCCACGCATGTCGGTCGCCGAGATCATCGAGGAAGGGTTGAAGATCCATGAGCCGAAGCTGTCGCCTGATGCGCGCGACGAGCGTGTCGTCGACGTGCTGAAGGAAGTCGGCCTCGATCCGGCGACGCGCAACCGCTATCCGCACGAATTCTCCGGCGGCCAGCGCCAGCGCGTCGCCATCGCGCGCGCCATGGTGCTCAACCCGCGTTTCGTCATGCTGGACGAGCCGACCTCGGCGCTCGACATGAGCGTGCAGGCGCAGGTCGTCGACCTCTTGCGCAGCCTGCAGGCCAAGCACGACCTCGCCTACCTCTTCATCAGCCACGATCTGAGGGTCATCCGCGCGCTCGCCAACGAAGTCATCGTCATGCGCAATGGCAGGATCGTCGAGGCCGGTCCTTCCGAACAGATTTTCGGCAAACCGCGGACCGACTATACAAAGGCGTTGATCTCGGCCGCCTTCAAGATCGAAACGGCGCCGGTCGGCATCGTCAGCGAGTAGATTTTCGCCAGAGATCATGCACAAAATCAAAACGCTGCCGCGCCTTGCGCGTCGGGACGCGAACGCTGTTGGTAAAAAGGGAAAAACAATCCGCAATGGAAAAAGGCCGCATCCTGCTTGCCCTCACCGGTATTCATCCGCTGCGCTGGCGCGAACTGCTGTCGGCGGAGCGCGAGGTGGTGCTCGAGCCGAACGGCGCCGGCGATCCCTCGATCACCTATGCGGTGGTGTGGAAACAGCGGCCGAACCTGTTGTCGTCGCTGCCCAATCTGCGCGCCATCTTCTCGATCGGCGCCGGCGTCGACCACATCTTCGCCGATCCCACCTTGCCCGACGTACCGGTCGTCAAGGTGGTGGCCGACAACCTGACCCAGTACATGACCGAATACGTCGTCTGGCGGGTGCTCGACCACCATCGCCAGGGCATGCTCTACCGCGCCCAGCAGCAGAAGAAGATCTGGCATGAACCGCAGCAGCGGCCGGCCAGCGACATCTCGGTCGGCATTATGGGGCTCGGCACGCTTGGCCGCGCGGCGGCATCGGTGCTGTTGTCGCTCGGCTTTCCCGTCAATGGCTGGTCGCGCAGCGACCGGCCGATGCAAGGTGTCTCGACTTACGCGGGCGAGGCCGGCCTGATCCCGTTCCTCAACGCCACCGACATCCTGGTGGTGCTGCTGCCGCTGACGCCGCAGACGCACGGTATCATCAACCACGGCGTGCTGAAGGAGCTGCGCAAGCGCAACGGGCTCGGCGGCTCGGTGCTGATCAACGCCGGGCGCGGCAGGCTGCAGAAGGACGCCGACATTTTGCGCGCACTGGACGACGGCACGCTGAAGGAGGCCAGCCTCGACGTGTTCGAGGTCGAGCCGCTGCCGAAGACCAGCCCGCTATGGAGCCATCCGAAAGTGTTCGTGACGCCGCATGCGGCGGCAACTTCCGATCCGGTCCACCTGGCGCCGATCATGCTGCGCCAGATGGACGCCTTCGAGCGCGGCGAACCGCTGGAAAATGTGGTAGACCGCAACGCCGGGTATTAGAGCGCCGCTTTCCAGTCTCAGCCCCAGCCGAGCGGCACGTAGTCGATCTCCATAAACGCCTCGACTTCCGGGATCCAGCGGTCGCGGACGAAGGCGACGTGGTCGGGATGGTCGTTATAGCCGGAATAGGCCCGCTGATCGGCGAACTCCATCGAGAAGCCGAAGCGGTAGTCGTTCTT
The DNA here is from genome assembly GCF_040318335.1 of Mesorhizobium sp. M1182. Classification (NCBI taxonomy): domain Bacteria; kingdom Pseudomonadati; phylum Pseudomonadota; class Alphaproteobacteria; order Hyphomicrobiales; family Phyllobacteriaceae; genus Mesorhizobium; species Mesorhizobium sp. M1182. The sequence goes on along the minus strand of NZ_JAMYMD010000026.1, from coordinate 6,489 downwards.
GGGACTGACCTGCCGCAACTGCTCGAAATGCGTGACGCCCTTTATCGCCGTGAGAATCCTCTTGGCGTCGGCGAGGAACCGTTTTTCCTCGAGCGAATGCGGCGGGTGTTTCAGCGTGAACACGACGGTGTGACGGATCATTTTTTGCTCCTGCGATGTCTTCGTGTCACGCGCTGTCGGCCCACGCGCGGATCAGGTTATAGGCGATCGCGCCTTTCGGCGGCGTCACCAGGCCGCCCGGATGCTCGCGGGCCAGCATCGACAGCACCTCGTCGCGAAAGAACCAGCGGCAATCTTCCAGCTCGTTGAGGTCGGGCTGGATATCGTCGTTGAGCGGTTCGCCGAAGCAGCCGATCATCAGCGAATAGGGGAACGGCCAGGGCTGGCTGGCGTGGTAGACGACGCGGCCGAGCCTGATGCCGGCTTCCTCCTGCGTTTCGCGGCGCACCGCCGCCTCGATCGTCTCGCCCGGCTCGATGAAACCGGCGAGCGCCGAATACATCCCGGCCCCGAAATGCCGGCCGCGGCCGAGCAGGCATTTTTCGCGTGTCGCCGTCAGCATGATCGCCACCGGGTCGGTGCGCGGAAAGTGCTCCGTACCGCAGGCCGGGCAATGCCGCTTGTAACCGCCCGCCCGCATCGCGGCTTCAGTGCCGCATTTGCTGCAGAAGCGATGGCTGGCATGCCAGGCGAGCAGCGCCGCCCCTTGCGCCAGCGCGCCCGCCGCCGCTTCGTCGATCAGCCCCTGCATATAGACCGAGCGATAGTCGATCGCCTTGATCGTCTCGGGAAGCTGCTCCGGCTCGACCCCGGCCGGCACCGCCAGCACCGGGCCGCTTTCGGAAAAACCGAGCAGGACGCCGTTTTCGAGCGATGCTTCGAGCGGCCGGCATTCGGCCACGCCGAACCAAGGGGCGAATGCGCCTTGCGCAAGCTTCAAATAGAGCCGGCCGCCACGCATCAGCAAAAGCCGCGCCGAGGGATCGGCGAGTGCCTTTTCGACGGAATCGTCGGCGCGGTTTTCGGACTGCCGGTCGATAATGTTGCCGGCGAAGCCGACGAACTGGCTCGGCTCGCGCAAGGGCGCGTCAAACAGGCGAAAGCTCATGCAGACTCGGGAAGGTTCAAGGTGGACACGGGAGAGGCTTATAGCGCTGCCTTGATCTTTTCCGCAAACTTGCGAAGGTCGGAGCGCTGATAGGGCTCGCGCAGGCCGTGCCCCCACACCGGGCCGGGCCAGCCGGGATCGCCTTCCGAGCGGGCAATGACGTGTACATGCAACTGGCGCACGATGTTGCCGAGTGCGCCGGTGTTGATCTTGGTGCAGCCGGTCACCCGCTTCAGCGCCAGCGCCACCATGTTGGTCTCGAAGGTCAGCATCGCCTGGTCCAGTGGCGTCATGTCGTGGATTTCCTCGATGCCCGGCCGCTGCGGCACCAGCAGCAGCCATGGCCAGCGGCGGTCGTTCATGACGCGCAATTCGCACAGGCCGAGCCACATCAGCTGTTCGCTGTCGGCTTCCAGCTGGGCGTCAAGCGTGAATCCGGCCTTGAGGCCCGGCAGCATCGGCGTTTCCCACACTTTTTGACGTTTTTTGACCTCCCTCGACGCTAGAGCGGCTTCCGAAGGGCCGCAAGGGGCAGCAAGCAACATTGGCCGTCGCGGCGCTGATTGTGCGCGAAGAAGTGAGGGCCCGGGCAAATTGCATCAGGTTGGCGCTGCCCCGCCGAGGCCGACGATTTTGATCGCGGCCACATTTTGTTCTTGCTTTGTGCCGGCAGCTATGCTACTAATCTCGCTATGGTGATTATTCGCACCAACGACCCGCCCGCCGAGGCGGGTTTTTGGTTTCAGCTTTCGCCGTCGCTCAAGGCCCCTATCATCCGCACTTGCATTTCATCGCCGGATTGCCGATATGGAGGCTGGGAGGTTGGTGGTGGACGGTCCACTCGCCAACCGGGTCAGGTCCGGAAGGAAGCAGCCCTAACGAGCCCGGAACGGGTCATTGTTCCAGCCTCCCGCCTCTTCGCCTTTTGCCCCGACATTGACGGCGCCAAGCCGTACGGGCGAAACTATGCGCAGGAATCGGCCGCCTCCAGTGGCAGCCCTTGGAGCTTAACGGGCGAATGAGCGAAGCCGGAAACGACGCCGGGAAATCGAACAAGCCTGCCGCCTATCGCGTGCTGGCGCGCAAATACCGACCGTCGAATTTCTCCGAACTGATCGGCCAGGAGCCGATGGTCCGCACGTTGACCAATGCCTTTGCCACCGGCCGCATCGCCCAGGCCTGGATGCTGACCGGCGTGCGTGGCGTCGGCAAGACGACGACCGCGCGCATACTCGCGCGGGCCCTGAACTACAAAACATCGACCGTCGACCAGCCTTCCGTCGACCTTGCCGTGCTCGGCGAGCATTGCCAGGCGATCATGGAAGGCCGGCATGTCGACGTCATCGAGATGGACGCCGCCTCGCATACCGGCATCGACGACATCAGGGACATCATCGAGCGTGTGCGCTACGCCCCGGTGTCGGCGCGCTACAAGGTCTACATCATCGACGAAGTGCACATGCTTTCCAACCAGGCCTTCAACGGCCTGCTGAAGACGCTGGAAGAGCCGCCGCCGCACGTCAAGTTCATCTTCGCCACCACCGAAATCCGCAAGGTGCCGATCACCGTCCTGTCGCGCTGCCAGCGTTTCGACCTCAGGCGCATCGATGCGGCAATGATCAAGGCCGACCTTGCCAGGATAGCCGGTCTGGAGGGCATCGAAGTCGAAGACGATGCGCTGGCGATGATCGCGCGCGCGGCCGAAGGCTCGATGCGCGATGCGCAGTCGATCCTCGACCAGGCGATCGCCCATGGCGGCGGCGCGGTCAGCGCCGAAGCGGTGCGCGCCATGCTCGGCCTTGCCGACCGTGCCCGCATCGTCGACCTGTTCGAACATGTCATGAAGGGCGACGTCGCCGCCGCACTTGCCGAATTCCGTGCCCAGTACGATACCGGCGCCGATCCTGCCGCGGTGCTGACCGATCTTGCCGAGTTCAACCATCTGGTCACCCGTCTGCGTTTCGTGCCGGCTGCCATCGACGACGCCTCGCTGTCCGAGGACGAGCGCCGGCGCGGCGCCGATTTCGCCAGCACGCTGTCGGTCAAGGTGCTGTCGCGGACGTGGCAGATGCTCTTGAAAGGTATTCCCGAGGTGCAGACCTCCAACCGCCCGGTCAGCGCCGCCGAGATGGTGCTGATCCGGCTGGCCCATGCCGCCGACCTGCCGACGCTGGACGAGGCGCTGAAATCGCTGGAGAACGGCGGTACCCTGCCGGGCGCTGCGCCGCGCGTGAATGGCACGCCGGCAAGCCCCGGCCCCGCAAACCATGCGCCTGCAGGCGGTGGTGCCGGCGCCGTGGCGCAGGCGCGGATGCCGACGGCCAATGGCGGCGCCCAGACAATGCGCCTGGTCGAGACGATGCGCCTGGTCGAGGCCGAGCCGGTGCCGACCAACTTCGTTGCTCCGCCGGAGCCGGCGGTCGAGGCGCCGCCGGTGCCGGTGAAATCGCTGGCCGACATTGTCGCCCTTGCCGACGCCCAGCGCGACATGGCCTTCAAGGTGCTGGTGAAGCGTTGCGTGCGCCTGGTGCGCATCGAGCCCGGTCGTATCGACGTCAGCCTGACCGACGATGCGCCGAAGATGTTGCTCAATGATTTGACCGCCAAGCTGCGCGCCTGGACGGGCCGCAACTGGCTGGTGTCGCTGTCGAAGGACGAGGGCGGCCAGACCTTGGCCGAGATGGAATCGACAAAGCGCGAAAACGCCTTCCTCGATGCCAAGAGCGACCCGACGGTCGCCGCCATCCTGGCGCGCTTTCCCGGTGCCAAGATCATCGACGTGCGCATTCCCGACGCGCCGGAAGCCGACGAGGCCGAAGTGCCGGTCGAGCCGCCGGCCGACGACGAAACCTGAACAACCAGGACCAGCTGCAAAGGACCGTGCGATGAAAGACCTTCTCGGCATGATGGGCAAGGCAAAGGAAATGCAGGCCAAGTTCCAGGCCATGCAGGATGAGATCGCCACGCTGGAAGCCACCGGGCAGGCCGGCGGCGGCCTGGTCAGCGTGACGCTGACCGGCAAATTCGAGATGAAGTCGCTGAAGATCGACCCGTCGCTGTTCAAGGAAGACGAGGTCGAGATTCTCGAGGACCTGCTTCTCGCTGCCCACAACGACGCCAGGACCAAGGTCGAGCAGATCATGCAGGAGAAGACCAGGGCGCTGACCGCGGGCCTACCGATCCCGCCGGGAATGAAACTGCCGTTCTAAGGTGTGTTGATATCCAGGTGATGCCGGCCTGCAAACGGCGGCTTCCTGCGCTTCCGGTGCTCACGAAACATACGCTCCGCTCCGGTTCTCGGAAGCCCGCCAACTGTGTCTATTGGGCAACTCCCCACACTTAATAACGCTTTAGCCATCTTTTTGCCTGAAAGTGTCTCATTCTTGCCGCAACCAGGGGCGGGCTGGCAGCAGAATTGAGGGGACACCTGTTGATCTCTACCCGATGGAAGACGCCGTTGCGGCTCGGCGTCGTTATCTCGCCGCTGTTTTTGGCCGCTTGCAGTCAGACCGCCTCGCACGGCATGTCCAGCCTGACCGATGCCATTACGCCGAGTTTCCTGAGCTCGCGCTCCTACAATTCCACGCCGAAGGAGAAGGAATGCCTGGAGCGGGCGATGTTCTTCGAGTCCAACCGCTCCAGCCGTGACGGCATGATTGCGGTCGGCACCGTGGTGATGAACCGGCTGCGGTCCGGCAATCACGGCAACACCATCTGCCAGGTCGTCGGCGAGCGGGGGCAGTTCGCGCCGGGCGTCATGACACGGCCGATGAATTCGAAGGCGATGCCCGACGTCGAGGAAGCCGCCGAGGCGGTGCTCAAGGGCGAGCGCAAAGCCAAGCTGAAGAACACCATGTATTTCCACACCGCCGGCCTGCGCTTCCCCTACAAGAACATGCACTACACCATGGTCGCCGGCGGCAATGCCTTCTATGAAAAGCGCGGCCGCAACTGGCAGCCGCTGCCGGACGAACCGGTGGTCGCCATGGCCCAGGCCAAGCCGCAAGCGCCTGCCGCTCAGGCCATACTTGTCGCCTCGGCGGAGCCGGCTCGCGAGGTCAAGCCGACATTCGCCAAGGCAACCTATGTTACCGCCGCCGCATCGCTGCCGGCAAAGCAGACAAGGGTGACCGCCGGAATGGCGACCCCGGAGAAGGCGACGGCGGAGAAGCCGATGCTTGTGGCGCTGCAGGAACCAATGCAGGAGCCGGATGCGGCCCGTTTTGGCGGAACCGCGAGCGAGCGGCCTGTCACCTCCTTCCAGGCCGCGCCGGCAGAGCCGACAATGTCGTTCGAGGCGACGCCCGAGAACACCGACGCCATCGGCGCGATGATCGCCGGCCAGACCCGGCCACTGGAAGAAAACTGAGGCGGCAGCACTGGCCGCGACGTCGGCCTTCCCTTCTCCCCTTGTGGGAGAAGGTGGCCTCGCGGAGCGAGGTCGGATGAGGGGTGCTCCAGCTTGGCATCGACGGCGCTCCGGCCAACACCCCTCAACCGTCTTGGCGCTGCGCGCCAATCCACCTTCTCCCACAAGGGGAGAAGGGAAGAGCGGAGCCCCTAGCCGCTCAACTGTTCCAAAGCGTGCGGAAAAATCCTAAACCGGTGCGATGTCGAAGCGAATCGCCGGTCCCGAGATCGAACGCCTGATCCAGCTGCTGGCCAAGGTGCCGGGGCTCGGTCCGCGTTCGGCACGCCGCGCCGCGCTCCACCTCATCAAGAAGAAGGAACAGCTGCTGGCGCCGCTCGCCGCCGCCATGGGCGAGGCGGTCGACAAGGTGCGCATCTGCTCGACCTGCGGCAATGTCGATACCTCAGATCCATGTATGATCTGCACCGACCCCCGCCGCGACCCCACTACGCTCATCGTCGTCGAGGACGTGGCCGACCTTTGGGCGTTGGAGCGGGCGACAGCCATGAACGTGCGCTACCATGTGCTCGGCGGTACGCTGTCGCCGCTCGACGGCATTGGTCCTGATGAGCTCAACATCCGTTCGCTGGTCGATCGCGTCGCCGGCGGCGAAGTCAAGGAAGTGATCCTCGCCGTCAACGCCACTGTCGAGGGCCAGACCACCGCGCACTACCTCACCGACCAGCTTTCCGGCTTCGACATCAAGGTGACGCGCCTGGCGCACGGTGTTCCGGTCGGCGGCGAACTCGATTATCTCGACGAAGGTACGCTGGCCGCAGCACTGAAGTCGCGGACAGTGTTTTGAGGCGAGTTGCGGGGAGAGTGCTTCCGAGATGATTGCGTTCCGTCGCGCCCCCCTCTGTCCTGCCGGACATCTCCCCCTCAAGGGCAGGGCTATCGCATATGAGTGATGGCATTGATGAGATAGTCGTCGTTCCAGGCGCATTTCTTGATGCGATGGCTGATGGGA